>CALCSH010000026.1 GCA_937893815.1 uncultured Anaerolineae bacterium
GATGGCACCCTCAAGTACTGGCCAGATGCGGATTGGCACGGGAGCGACAGTTTCAGCTATCAGATGTGCAACAGCCTGAATGTCTGCGGCACTGCCACGGTGACTGTCACCGTCAACCCGCTCAATGACGCGCCCATCGTCCAGGGCGATCTGGCTGTCACTCGCGATGATGCTTCGGCCACATTCTTTGTCTTCGGCAACAACCGCGATGGCGATTCTGGTGACAGCATTGACCAGGATTCGTTGAGCATCACCAGCGCGCCCGCGCATGGTTCAGTGTCGATTGTGGCCGGGCAGGCGCTCCAATATACGCCCACGCCAAACAGCGGTTACTACGGCCTGGATACTTTTGATTATCAGGTTTGCGATCAAAACAGCGCTTGCAATACTGCCACCGTAAGCATGTACATCAATGCCGATCCAAAAGCTGTGAATGATACTGCTACCACCCCCGAAGATAACCCCGCTACTATCGCAGTGCTGGGGAATGATGTTACACCAGGCTCTAATCCCATGCGGGTGGTGCATATTTCACAACCCGAATACGGTGTTGTAGCCATCAGTGCAGATCAACAGACCGTAACCTATACACCGGATAAAGACACCTATGGCAATGATGGTTTCACCTATATGCTGTGCAATGCCGGTGACGTTTGCACTACTGCCCAAGTGCAGGTGACCGTCACTGCGGCCAACGATGATCCGGTAGCGCAAGATGATCCGGTGATTGTGGATAGCACGGTGATCATTGACGTGCAGACATCCGATCCCTCGTTGAATGCTACCCCAGCACGCCTGACTTTCAACGCCGCCAATTGGGATCAACCCCAAACGGTCACGGTCGAGGGCGTGATTGCGCCGGATGTCGAGCCCAATGTGATGCACTTCAGCGCCTCGGAGCACAAATTGACCTCGATCCAGGGGCCTGTCACGGTGATTGGCGGCATCTCCGGCGGCGACCGCTCGCTGGCTGCTGCGGTGATGCTCCCCGGTGAGACCAATGTTTACAAGCCGTCGGGTATTGTTTCCGGTGTGGCTGATACCACGCTTTCATATGACGCCGGGGAATATAATGATGATCTCAACCGATACGCGGACAAGGGCATCATGTTCGTTGCTGTTTTGGATGAGGTCACATTCAATGAACTGGAAATCCACAAGATCGCCAATTTCTTCATGAATCGCTTGCTAGACTACACTCCCGCTGCGAATCCTGGCATCGATCAGTTTACCTACCAGATCTGTGATGATGGTCAGGACGGTACAGCGGGTAACGGCGATGACCTCTGCGGTACAGCGACCGTTTACGTGGGGGTTAGCAACGCCCTGGCGGCTGCCAGCGCTGATACGGGCACTACCGACGAAGACGCCCTGCTGGATATTCAGGCCTTGGCGAATGATGGCAACCCGAATGAAATCCAGTACATCACCGAGCCCGATTTCGGCGTTGCATCGATCAGCGCGGACAAACAATACCTCACCTACACCCCCGATGCGGATTTCAATGGCGAGGATCGCTTCGAATACATAATGCAGGATACTAGCGGCAACTACGGCAAGGCTGAAGTAGTGATTACCGTCAACCCGGTCAATGATGCGCCGATTGCACGCAACGATTTGGGTGTGACCCTGGTGGATGTGAAAGTCGATCTCTCTATCGCTCACAATGACTCGGATCAGGAAGGGCACCTGGATTTGCAATCGCTGGCCATTACCGTCAATCCTACCCACGGCTCGGTCAGCGCGCCAACCAGCGCAGGGGTGGTGACTTATACTCCGGCCAGTGGCTACGTAGGCCAAGATCAGTTCGCCTATCGGGTATGTGACTCCGACTCAATGAATGTGCTGTGCGCCATCGCACAAGTGGATATTCTAGTCAATGCTGATGTGAGTGATAACCCGGAGGCGGCAAATGATGTTGCCAAGACCGATGAAGAAACCCCGGTGGATATTGGGGCTGTCGCCAACGATAATTACCCTGGTGCCACACCCTACAAAGTGGCCGCCGTCACCGCGCCAGAATTGGGTAATGTGACCATCAGCCCCGATGGGCAGACCTTGACCTATACGCCCAACTCGAATGCCAGCGGTCTCGATGCCTTTACCTACCTGTTGTGCGATGACCCCGCCGCCCGTAACGCCTGCGACACCGCCGAAGTGAATGTGACCATTAACCCGGTCAACGATGCGCCAACACCAAAAACGGTGTTGGGTATCACCTCCACCGGTAATCCGATTCAGATTCAAACGCCGGTCAACCACATCGATCATGAGGCGAACATCAACTTTGCCTCGCTGGCGATTGCCTCTGTTCCGGTGCATGGCAGCGTCAGCATCGTCGCCGACAATACCAGCAATACCATTGTGTTGCAAGACGGCCCCTGGGCTCAGCGCCTGCCGAATGGCGCGCTGGATGCTGCCTTCTACACCGGCAAACGCTTTGTGGTCTTCTTCGCCAGCCCGACCTTGTTTTTGGATGAAGCCGACCAGACCGATACGCTCAATGTCTGGAACGATGGCAGCAACCTGGGGGATACCGGCACGCTGACCGATACTGTCCTCAGTGGTTTGAATATGGGTTCCAAGGCGCAGATCATTTACCAGGGCTTCGAGTCCATCAATATCTATCTTGGCGATGGAGCGGATATCTTCAACATTCAATCTACCCAAGAGGGCGGCGCGACGAAGATCGTGAGCAATGGCTCGGGTGATACGATTAATTTGACCTCCGTCAACGGCGATTTGCTGGTGAATGCCGGTGGAGGCGGTGATATTTTCAATATTGATATGCAATTGCCTGTGTCGGATCCTTCGCCATCTCAGGCTGTGATTGACCTGAATGGAGACGATGGGGATGATCGTTTCAACCTCAAGGAAGATGGCGCACCCATTTCCCTGGACTTTGGGTTGGACGGCGGTCTCGGGGATGATCGCTATGTCTTTGAGGGGGTTTGGGGCCAGATCGATGCTTTGAGCGATCCAGGCGGGGATGATGTGCTCGATTTCACTGCGCTTGATAGCGATTTACGCTTCAACATCTTCGATGAGTTGTTGGCCGTCTCGGTGGGCGATATTGATGCCTTCTCCGCGTTAGTCAGAGATGACCTCGTTATCACCGCCAAGGATACCCCGGTCAATATCCCCGTGCTGGAAAACGACCGCGATGTGGACCTCAACCTCGACCCGGCTTCGCTGGCGGTCACGCCGCCGCCCGATCCCGCCCAGGGTACGGCCGTTTATGATCCCCTCAGTGGGGCGATCGTATTCACCCCAGCGGCGGGATATTCTGGTTTAGCCAGTTTCGGTTACCGCATTTGCGACCGGGATGCTCACTGTGGAGATGCCATTGTGCATGTGGCTGTCAACGCCGGGCAGATCAACCCGATCCCCACCGATGACAGTGTCAGCCTCAATGAAGACACCAGCCAGCAAATGGATGTGATTGCCAATGACAGCAATCCGGCCTGGACGGTGGATGCTTACAGCGAACCGGCCAACGGCGCGCTGACCCTCGATCCAATGAACGGGGTGTTCATCTATACCCCCAACCTGGATTTCTACGGTGATGATAGTTTCACGTACCGGGTTTGCAACGGGCCAGATTCCTGTGGAATGGCCACGGTCAGCGTGACGGTTATCCCCGTGGACGAACTGCCCATCGCTAGCAGCCTGGTGCAGCGCGGAAACACCATCGAAACCCTGATCGGCGGCCAGGCGGATGACAGTTTCAATTTTGCCGATCAAGCCTCTCTGGCCAGCGGCGACAGCGGCACCACCTACAGTGAAATCGACGCCCAGGGCGGCGCGGCTGACCTGCTCAATTACACGGCATTTAGCAATGCCCATGCGGTCACAGTCAACCTCAAACTCAACCAGGCCACCGGCGTTTCCAGAGTCAGTGCGGTGGAAAATATCACCGGCGGCGCGGGGGATGACAGCCTGACCGGTAACGATGAGAGCAACGTGCTGCGCGGTGGTTTCGGTGATGACATATTAGTCGGCCTGCTGGGGGATGATTATTACATGTTCCTGGATGGCTGGGGTGCCGATCAGGTTATCGAAAACTCCAACGATCCCACCAACCCCGGCGGCGGGAACGACACGCTCAGTTTCTACGCTTATTCGGGCGACACAGTCGCTTTCGCCGCCCAACCCGTGACCGCCGATCTCGATTTCCGGCTGGATAACAGCGCCCAATGGGATACGGTGACCGATGTAGCAAATCCCGGCAACAACCTGCGCTTCAACGCCCGTCAGATCGAATATACCTTTGCAGGCACCGGCTCCGACTCGCTTTACACCCTCGATCAGGACAGCACATTCAACCTGGACGGTGTAATTGTGGACACCGACCCGCGCTTTACGCCCGATCAGGCTCCTGTAATGGTAGCCGCCGGTGATTGCAACGCATACACTGCCCTTAACGATCCTTATTCCTTAGAGTTCGCCAACTTCGAGCGCATCTTCGCTGGCAACCGGGATGACCATTTCACCCTGGTGGAAGAACAGCAGCGCTATATGCTGCGCGGCGGGCCGGGCGATGATAGCTTCACATTCGATGACGGCGCAGCCCTGGGCGGCGCGCTGATCAATGGTCAGATCCCCATGATCGACGGCCAGGGCGGCCGCGATAGCCTGGATTACGCCCCTTATACGACCTCGGTCTCAGTTGATCTCAGCCGCGGTCTGGCCCAGGGCGTCAATGGGGGCTTACCAGCGGGTGTGCTGGGCAGTGTCGTCAACCTGGAGAATATCATCGGCGGCCATCACCACGATAATCTCATCGG
>CALCSH010000027.1 GCA_937893815.1 uncultured Anaerolineae bacterium
CTTCAATGTTTTCCTGATCTTGCGGTCCATAATGCGATTTCATCCCACACTCTGGCACATTGATCACTTTCTGATTGGTGAGATCTAATTCACCTTTCACAAAAGTACCACAAGCATAGAGAGTATAGTCATAAACACCGCGCTGGGGTGTATATGATTTCGTCTCGCCAGCTTTGACATACAGGTAGTAGTAGGCCGGGCCATTCAATTTGTACCAGATATCGCGCTCGCTCGTATTATTGATGGTGAGACGGACGACATCTTCCTGGGCCAGAACATTAATTTGTGGAATGGCTGTTGTGAGCACCATAGAAGCCAGAATGAGCAAGAACACCATTCCGCGAAGCACGCGTTGCTTTTTCATATTTATTTCTCCTTTGATGCTTACCGAACAAGCATTTTCGACTAAATTAGGCGTTTTCGGAACAACCGTAAGTGCTCCGGAAGACATAGATTGAAGGTATTTGCTCGGGATCGTTCCTTCGCAGCCCCACGCCTACAACCACAGTCATGGGGTGGTTTGGCATACAATATTGAGTCAGGAATATCGTAGTGCAAAGGATTATCCCTGTCAAGGCTGGAAATAATCCATGGAATTGATCAACATCTCTCTCCCGCGCAAAAGCATTGACCAGATATATAATTGAATCTGGAAATCGCAACGCATGGGATCTTCCAAATCGAATAAGTTTCATTTTCTGCCGATGCGAAATTACCACAAAGGCAGGTTTGGCAAACGCTTCTATGTTTGCAGCAACAGGAGGCTGCAATGAAATCGATCAAAATCGTGCTCATGGGTTTCGCACTGACGGTATTGGTGTTGAGTGGTTGCCGCGCGGTGGAGTCAACTCTGACGGGTTTGCAAGCGGTGGATGCAGGCGATGCGCTACCCCCGCAGGTAATCGATACCCTCCCCGGTGGCGGCCAACCCCTGGCATTGGATGGCTCCATCGAAGTTTATTTCGACCAGGATATGGATAGCCAGGCAAGCACCTCCGCCTGGAGCCTAAACGCATCTCAAGGGAATACTATCCCCGGTGAGATCACTTGGCCGGATGCGCGCACGTTGCGCTTCACGCCCACGGAGCCGCTACAATCCGGCAACACCTATCGCGCGGGCATCTCGACTCAGGCCAGCAGCGCCGCCGGTATCGCTATGAGCGAAGATTTCACATTCAGCGTCACCACTGTTAGCGAGTTAGCTATTACACAGGTCTTCCCCGCCGATGGCGCCACTGAGATCGAAAACAGCGCCATCATTACCGCTGTCTTCAACCATCCGGTGGTGCCGCTGCTAATCGCTGAAGAGCAAAGTGACCTGCCCAATCCTCTCCAGATTTCTCCGGCGCTTTCAGGCAAGGGGGAGTGGATCAACACCTCGGTGTTTGTCTTCCAGCCCGATGAGCCGTTGCGTAGTTCCACGACGTATACCGTCACGATTCCCACTGATCTGCACGACACCGCCGGGATGAGTTTATCCCAAGATTACGAGTGGCAGTTTTCTACTACTGCGCCCTCCATCGGATTTCTCAGCCTGGTTGATGTGGTCGATAACCCCGATGATTATTATATTAATGTTCCCCTCGATGCCAAATTCAGCATCGAATTTCGCCAGCCGATGAACCAGCCGCAAACGGTTGGCGCTTTCAGCCTGAAAGACGAGGCCGGAACACCAATCGCTGCGGAGATTGCCTGGAACAAAGACAGCACCCTGATGAGCATCACCCCCAAAGGCAGACTGCCCTTGGAGAGCAGTTTCAACCTGGAGCTGGCAAGCACGGCGCAAGACCGCTGGGGGGACAACCTTTCCGAGGGGTTGGTATGGCATTTCAGCACCTATCCAAACCCTGCTATTCTGAACACCGAACCGCAAGATGGCAGTTCCCAGGAGTATTACAGCAGCGGAATCACGCTCTATTTCGCATCCCCGATGAACCTGGACTCGCTCAAAGAGAAAGTCATCATCACGCCAAAGCCCGCCGGGGAAATCGAATGGTATTACAACGAGTGGGATTTCAGCATCTCGTATTACGGGTTAGATGCCAGCACGCAATACAGCATGAGCATCTTGCCGGGCATGAGCGATATCTACGGCAATACCATCGCCGATGGCATGAACCTGCGCTTCACGACCGGGCCATATTCTCCCTACGCCTATCTGGAAATGCCATATGGCGTCTCGATTGTGCGCTATGGCAGCCCGCAAATTTTCTATGCCCGCTACACCAACGTGGCAAGCGTTGACTTCAATCTTTATCAGCTTAACGGTTATCAGTTCACCTCGTTGGCCAGCGGCAAGACCAGCCAATGGGATTACGCCCCCTCTAGCACCTCGCGAGTACGCGCCTGGAGTCAGGCCAATACCAGCCGCCTCAACACCCAAAACCTGACCGGGTTCCCCTTGCAAGACGCTGCGGGTGAGGCACTGCCCCCGGGTTTTTATTTCCTAAAAATGAAATATCAATCGGGCAACGATACCTATGATGACTCGCGCCTGCTGATTGTGGCCGACTCGAACCTGACCCTGAAGACGACTCGCTCGGAAGCCCTGGCGTGGCTCACCGATTTGAGCAGTGGCAAGCCGATGGCAGGTATCCCGTTGACCATCTACGATAAGGATTTCAAACCCATCGGGCAAGGGACAACCGATCAGGACGGGCTGCTCTACCTGGAACTGGTACTTCAACAGGAACCCTTTGATGGAATCTTCGCCCTGACAGATGGCGACCAGCACCTGGCTTTCGCCGCCGATTTCTGGGGCAGCGGGGTTTCGCCCTATGATTTCGGCCTGTGGGTGGATTATTTCACCCAGCCTGAAGAAACCGTAACCTATCTCTATACCGACAGGCCACTCTACCGTCCTGGGCAGCCGGTGTCCTTCAAGGGCATTCTACGCCACAACAACGACCTGAGCTACAGCCTGAGTGGTATCGAGGATATCGAGGTGCGCATCAGCAATTATCAGGATGTCGTCTACGAGCAAAATCTGCCGATCTCTGAATTCGGTAGCTTCGCCGATCAATTCCACCTCGATTCCAACGCCGCCTTGGGATACTACAGCATCGAAGTCACAGACACGCAAGCCAAAACTGTGATTGGCTACAGCAGTTTCTCGGTAGCCGAATATCGCAAACCAGAATTTCAAGTTGGCGTCAGCGCCACACCACAAGCAGCGCTGACGGGTGAGGAGTTCACCTTTAACGTGCAGGCCGATTTCTTCTCCGGCGGGTCTGTCTCAGGGGCAGACGTGGCATGGGGCGTAGTCGCCTCCACCTACACTTTCCAACCCGCGGGCGATCTGAGCCGTTACAGTTTCAGCGACCATGAAAATGATCTCGGTTACTACTATTACGATGACTCCCCCACCAGCGAGACCATTGCCGAAGGGCAAACGCAAACCGATGCTCGCGGACAGGCCGTGATCGATCTGCCCGCCTCATTGAGCGAAAGCGGCAGCAGCCAGCAATTTACCTTTGAGGCCAATCTGACGGATCTGGCAGGCACGGCTGTCAGCAACCGCACCAGCGTGATCGTTCACCAGAGTTCAGTCTATGCTGGGGTGCGCCCGCAGAGCTATGTTGGCAGTACCAATGAAGAGCAAAGTTTCGAGATCGTGGCTGTCGATTGGGACGCCGAGCTGGTCGCCGGCCAGATGGTGGATGTAAGTATTGTCGAGCGGCGCTGGAACTCGGTGCAAAAGCAAAACCCGGACGGCAGCATCGAATGGGAATCCAGCGTGGAAGAGATTCCCGTGACCAGTTTCGATGCCATCCAGACGGATGACAATGGCCGCACCAGCGTCAGTTTCACCCCACCCAATGGCGGCATTTTTAAGGCCATCGTCACTACGCACGATTCCACCGGGAACACCGCCCGCGCCGCGGCCTATATGTGGGTCACCAGCGGCGATTATATCGCCTGGCGTCAATCGAATGACCAGCGCCTCGACTTAATCACCGATAAAGACGAATACACTCCCGGCGAACAGGCCGAAGTGCTGATTGCCTCGCCATTCCAGGGTGAGGCCTATGCCCTGGTGACCGTCGAGCGCGGCCACATTCGCTCACAAGAAGTCATTCTACTGAAGAGCAACAGCACGCTCTACAAACTGCCCATCCGTGCCGATATGGCTCCCAACGTCTATCTCTCGGTGCTGATCGTCAAAGGCGCGGGCGAAGACGGCCCACCGGACTTCCGCTTTGGGATGGCCGAAATCAACGTGCAAACCGACCAACAAAACCTGACCGTTGAAGTCACCCCCGACAAGGAACAGGCCGGGGCGGGCGATACCGTCACCTATTCCGTGCTTACCACTGATAGCGCGGGCAAGCCGGTCAGCGCCGAAGTATCGCTGGCGCTCACCGATCTAGCGACTCTCACCCTCAGTCCGCCCAACTCGACGCCAATTCTGGAATATTTCTACTCGCCACGCGCCCTGAGCGTAATGACCGCCATGCCGTTGGTCTACAGCATCGAGCAGTACAATCTCGACATCCAGGAACAGATCGCCAGCGGCCAGGGCATGGGCAGCGGGGGCGGCGGCGAGAAGGGCTTTGATGTCTTCGGCGTGATGGACGTGCGTCAGGACTTCCCCGATACGGCCTACTGGAACGCCTTCGTCGTCACCGATGAAAACGGGCAGGGCAGCGTGACGATCACCCTGCCTGACAACCTGACCACCTGGCGCATGGATGGCCGCGCCGTAACTTTGCAAACCCAGGTCGGCGACACGATTGACGATCTGGTCAGCAGCAAGCCGCTGCTGGTGCGCCCACAAACGCCGCGCTTCTTTGTTGTCGGCGATCAAGCGCGCCTGGGGGCCGCCGTCCACAACAATACGGATGCCGATCTCTCGGTAGATGTCAGCCTTGAAGCGCAAGGTGCGACCCTGGTAACCCCTGCCAGCCAAACGGTGGACATCCCCGCCGGGCAGCAGGCCTACGTCACCTGGGATGTCAACATCCAACAGAATGCCGAGCGCGTCGATTTAATCTTCAGCGCCGAGGGAGGCGGCTATCAGGATGCCAGCCAATCAACGATGGGTACGCTGGCGGGGAATGGCATCCCGGTTTACCGCTATCTGGCCCCGGAGACGGTTGGCACAGCCGGAATCTTGAGTGAGGCGGGCAGCCTGACCGAGGCGATTTCACTGCCTTCCAGCCTGAGCAGCGACACTCCGAGCGGCTCGCTGAATGTGGTAATTGAAAGTTCGCTGGCCGCCGGGATGACCGCCGGTCTGGATTTCCTGGAACATTATCCCTACGAGTGCATCGAGCAAACCATCTCGCGCTTCCTGCCCAATGTACTGACCACACAGGCCCTCAAAGCCGCCGGGCGCAGTAATGCGACCCTAGAAGCCAACCTGAACGCCCAGGTCAACACCGCCTTGCAGCGCATCTACAACTGGCAAAATCCAGATGGCGGTTGGGGCTGGTGGTCTGGCGGCGATAGCGATTCCCTGACCAGCGCCTATGCCGTGCTGGGGTTGACAGAAGCGCAGCGCGCCGGGTATTCGGTCAGCGAATTCGTACTGAATTCGAGCCTAAATTATCTTCACGGCCAACTCAAATCCGTGCGCAATCTCGAAGTCAATTTGACTCTCAACCGCCAGAGCTTCTTGCTTTACGTGCTGGCGCGTGCCGGGGATGCGCAGGTCAGCCGCAGCGGGCAGCTTTACGATGTGCGCCAATCGCTGAGTCTATACGGAAAAGCCTATCTGGCGCAGACGCTGTTTATTATCGACTCACAAGACCCGCACCTGGACACACTGATCTCCGATTTTGCCAACGCCGCCATTCTCTCGGCCAGCGGCACGCATTGGGAAGAAGGCCAGGACGACTACTACAACTGGAACACCGACACGCGCACGACGGCCATCATCCTGGGCGCACTGACCGAAATCGACCCGCAGAACGCGTTGAATGTCAACGCCGTGCGCTGGTTGATGACTCACCGCACCCAAGGTTACTGGAGCACCACACAGGAAACCGCCTGGGCCTTGATGGCCTTGACCTCGTGGATCAACGCCACGGGCGAATTAAATGCCAATTATCAGTTTGGGGTTTCTCTGAACGGCGAACAGGCAGGTAGCGGCAGTTTTAGTACTGAAAATCTGCAAGAAAACTTTAAGTTGCCAATTGATGCCGCCAACCTGCTCAGCGATCAGATCAACCGCCTGACGATCGCCCGTGATGATGGCCCCGGCAATCTCTACTATACAGCCCATCTGACGCTTGATCTACCTGTGGAGGACATCCATGCCCTCGACCGCGGGATTGTCATCTCGCGCAGTTACTACTATCCCGATCAGCGCCAAACCCCGGTGACGCAAGCGGCTCAAGGCGATCTGCTGTTGGCGCGACTGACGATTGTCGTCCCGGCAGCCCTGCACTACGCCGTAATGGATGATCCGCTGCCCGCCGGGTTAGAAGCCATCGATCAAAACCTGGAAACCAGCCCGCAAGCCCTGGCCCCCGACCTGTATGAATATGGCGACATGTGGCGACAAGGCTGGGGCTGGTGGTATTTCAATCATGTCGAATTGCGCGACGAGCGTCTGGTACTCTCCGCCGACTACCTGCCCGCCGGGACGTATGTCTACACCTATCTGGTGCGTGCCAGTACGCCCGGCGAGTACCGTGTGATTCCGCCCACGGCGCAAGAATTCTACTTCCCGGATGTGTACGGTCGCGGCGAGGGTAGTTTGTTTGAAGTCATACCGTAGAAAACAATTTGCTACAAAAAGACGGTGCAGTCTCTTCGAGCCTGCACCGTCTTTTTATTGTTCTATCCCCATTTGATAATCGCAAGGCCGCCGAAAATGCGCAATAGGCCAAAGATCATCAAAGCCTCGCGGATACCAGTATACGAGGCGATAAACGGCCCTAAAAGCGAAGCGATCAGGATGGCGGCGTTCAAAATTAAGCTATACCAGGCCAGTGAGGCCGGGCGGTCATCGGGCGGCACAGCATCCAGTAGATAATTGGGGAGTGCTCCCCCTAACAGCGACCAGATTGCCCCACCCAACAGCGAAATTCCGAGATAGGCCCAAAATCCGTGGGTCATAGCCAGCACAACCGGGTACAGCGCCACCAATCCGGCGCCGATGCCCGCCGTGCGTTGATGCCCCAAGCGACGAGAGATACGCGCCAGTTGAGTTGACCCCAACAGCACTGTCAGATAAAAAGCCGCGGTTCCGATACCGATTTGTTGATCATTGAGATGCAACTGATCGACAAAGAAAATCGAGAATAACGGTATCGCCAGATAATGCGCCAGATGCGAGCTAAATAGCACTAACAATGTGCGCCGAAACGGGGTTTTCCAGATATCCACGCGCAGCAAAGATTGCCAAGACGCGCGGGTCAGCAGGCGCAGGCGCAGGTTGGGGCGCATGCCATCCCCAAGAAGTCGCAACGAATTTCCTGGGCGGGTCAAGCCCCCAGTTTGCAGCCCAGGGCGGGGGGTATCCGCAGGAATCAGCGAACGCACATGAAAAAGATGGTAACTGCTCATCATGCCGCCAATGACCCCCAAGCCAAAGACCAACTGATACCCGGCAGGGAAAGCGATACGATCGAGCAACCAGCCGCAGATCAACGAGGTGGGAATATACACTACCGAAAAAGCGATATTTCGAATCCCGGCCACATGGGCGCGCCAGTCGTGAGGCAC
>CALCSH010000028.1 GCA_937893815.1 uncultured Anaerolineae bacterium
CCATATATTCCGGCGGACATCTCCGTCATCGGCTTTTTGCAGTAGAGTCATAATTGAAAATGGAAATTTAATTCTTGGGGTCTTGACTGGCTTGGAAATAGATTATCTGCTGGTTCAATCTGCGGATGATCACGCAGATTCGACACCATCATTAGCTCCTTCAGGAGTACCCGGATTATGACATTCCAAGAAACTGAGAACCGCTACAAATCCCTGAAAAATCAACTTAATGCACACCGTATTACTCCCCAACAATTTGCAACCCAGGTGAGCGAACTACGGATTCAAGATGAGCAGGGTCGCTGGTGGCAAATCCATGCGGAACAGGGGAATTGGGTCACCTGGAACGGTAAAGCCTGGGTGGCCGCAGCCCCGCCCGTGAAAGCTCGTCCCCCGGTTTCTCAGGCCGCGGGCGCGCCGCCAACTTTGATGCAACTCTTGCGCATGGTCCTTAAAAATATATTCAAGAAGAGTTTGCTGCGCATACCGCTGGCAATTGGTATGGCGCTATTGACAATGATTGTGCATACATTCTTGCTGGTCGGACCGAATGGCGGGTTTGGTGCCGGGGTGAATCCAATTCTGGATTCGATCTTGGCCTTACAAGGCAAGATCGTATCGGGCACGCTGTTCTGGGCGTTGCTGGCAGGGCTTACCACGGCCATATTTGCACGCTTGCGTCAGGTGGGCATCACCGGAACCGTACGCGGCATCCAGATGGCACCCACCTGGGTAAAGAACTCGCTCCGGGCCGGGGGATTTTCGGGGCCTGGAATTTTGCTCATCGGTGCTGCGTTAACCTTATGGATGGGCACCTCGATCGGGAATCGTTTGGTAAGTTTACAACTGACAATCGCGGCCATCGGCGCGCTGATTGCCCAACACGAGAGTTTCAGTTATTTGGTGATTAGTGCGGCCTGGGGAGACAGTCAACGAATATTAAAACGCACAGCCTCGCGCTTCAACCCTGCCTGGGCCGGTGTACTCATCACCGGGGCCGTCCTGGGGTTCGGTGGTGCCACAATATTGCCATTCCCCCGTTTTCTGGGCTGCGCTGGCGGGGTGATCCTGACAGGCATTGCCCTGGCCTTGATTCTGATGCAAAAAAATAAACCGGGAATTGGCGCGACTTTATTGATCCTCGGCATCTTGCTCTCAGCAACATTGATGGTAACTCCGGTTTTCGCGGATGATGGAGGCTGGGATGAAGCCGGGGGAAGTTTGTCATCCTGGATGAGCAGCCAAGGCGCAGTCGTGGCGGTCGCACACGGTGTACCGCCTTCGGTGGGGGCTGCGGTTGGCGTCTTGGTGGGTGGTTCATTGGCGGGTCTGAGTGGTGCGGCGGCGGGGGGAGTACCGGGCAGTGTGCCTGTCCCTGTCCCGCAACCGCAAGTACCGTTTATGCCGCCGATACAGCCACAACAACCCTATCCTGTCGATGCACCAGAGATCCCCCTGGATGATGGATGGCCAAAACCTGGCGAGCGAAATGATCAAGGCCAGGTTTGGTATCACCCGCCCTGGGATCAGGGTGGCGCGTATTGGGTCGATAAAGCTGAGTTTGACGATATTCAAGAGCATTTGTCAAACGGAGATCAATGGTCAGACCACTGGGGATGGAAACCGCCGGAAGAAATCAACCAGCTCGATAAAGAGCGGGAAGATCGTTGGGAAAAGTTCACCAATCCGGACGAACGGCAAAAACAACATGACCAGATGATGAAGCGAATTGAGCAAGATATCGCCAATGATCCCCATCATCAAAAAATTATGCAGGAGCTTGATCAAATCAAAAAGCGCCTGGATGATATGAAACGCCAGGGACTGCAAGATGATATTGACTATTATTCCAAATTATCCGCTCAATATACAAAAAAGGCCGAATTCTACGACAAGCTGCATAAAGGGGCGAGCGTGGTGAAATCGGGGGCAGACCTTGCCATTGATACGCTGGGCATGGCTCCCGGTGGCGGCAGGATCGTCAAATATAGTTATAAATTCATCTCGAACACGGCGCAAACCTCGATTGAAACTGGCAGCATTTCCCAAGGATTGACAAAAGGGGTTGTAGAAACGGGCAAGGCCTATGTTGGCGATAAGATTGGCGACAATCTTCCCGTTCCGGGCATCGACGATCCCACGGTTTGGGCAAATGTACCTGTGAAAGATTTTGTCAAAAAAGTCACCACCAGCCCTTACGATGCCAGCCAACTTGTACTCAACAAACTCAAAGATTCAACGGTGTCGGATGGAGTCAACCGCTTCGAAAATGGTGTCCACTCTATCGTCGATAACCCGCAAGAATAAAAGCCTACGAGTGCCATCAGGAGAGAATCATGGCTGTACCTTCAATTGATCTTCATCTCACGCAGCAGCAGCTATTCGCCTTGGGAAATCAATCTGGCATGCCGCTGGGAGTCTTATCGCCCCTCAAGCCGAAAACGGCTGAACAGCAGGCGATGGCCAGAGAGCGAGTGCTCAGCCCGTCGCTTTTGGGAACGGATGGCAAAATGCGACCCGAACTGCGGCCTGCTTTCTACACGTTATCCAACCCTCAGGCCTACGCGCTATTGGCCTATATGGGCCGTTCTTTTTTGCTGGAAACGACCTATTACTACCCTGATGCAACTGTGGCAACCGGGAACGTCTCGTTGACGGATACGGATGAAGGCCTGAAAATGAGCAGCCCTGGCGTGAAAGAAGGTGTTTTTGAATTATTGCGGCAGTATATTGGCGAGACCGTATTGCGGCGCATGGATTACGATTTCAACTTTCCGCTGATGGATGCCTGGGTTATGTTTGGAGTGATTGATGTATGTAGGCGAAAAATGCTCAATGCTGTACTGGAATACGCGCTGCCACCCAAAATTGAAATTTCATTGGGAGAATTATATGCGGCCATTAGCGCAGAATCGAATAATATGCAGTGGTTCTCGCCCTATTTCGACGGGTGCCTGTCGTTAGCGCAAATCTCGCAAAATGATACTCAAGCGGGCATTCGCAACCTGGTTACTCGAGGCTTGTTGCACATGCAAGGAGAAACAATCCTGCCTGCAGACCAAATCATACAGATTGCGGACGAATTTCTCGTGATTGATGGGCACTTACGGCTGCGCACAGGCATGATCAGCGATGGCCAACCTCAACATGTGGATATGCGCGCCATTCAGGGCCGTTCCGGGGCAATTATGTTCTGGTCGTACGATAACCAGGAGATCAATTTGATTTCGTTAAGTCCGGAACAACTGATGATGATTATCAGCAGCCTGATCGAAAGCCCCGCTACGCACCTGGGTGGAGCCAGCGCGCTGCCAAGATTGCCGCTCACGCCCTCACGCCCCCCAGAACAACTTTCCTGATCGCAACGAGAATCCGATGGATAAATTCATAGAAGCTCGGCGAGCTTATCAACAACTACAGAGTCAATACTCCGCCAATAAAATCGACAAGGCTGCCTTCCAGCAAGCGGTTGAACAATTGGCCGTTCAGGACCCGTTCGGGGATCTGTGGCAGATCGGCGTAACTAGCGGCAACTGGTATCGTTTTGACGGCCGAGAGTGGGTCGAAGATTACCCGCCGCCGCCAAACCTTGGTGCTACGCAATCAGCCCCTGCGGATGATGATCAAACTGCGGTCAAGATCAGTCACGAAATGCCACCCCCGGCGGCAGCCTGGCATATCCTTATCGAGAGCGGGGCAGCATCCGGGAAACGCATTGCGATTGACCGCGAACTGATATTGGGCCGCGACTCGAATAATAACGTGTACCTGAATGACAAGCAGTGCTCACGCAAGCACGCGCTCATTCAAAGATCAGACCAAGATTACCTGCTCACCGACCAAAACAGCACCAACGGCACCGAACTGAATGGAAGGCGAATTCAACAGCCCGCCCGCCTCAAACACGGTGACCGCGTCCGAATCGGCGACACATTCATCCGAGTTGAGGGCGACTCAGCTACTGTGCCCGCGATGGCGGAATCTCGAGCGCCGCGTAAAGCCGCGCCACCACCACCACTCCCGCCGCAACCCGCCTATGTGCCTCCACCGCTACCCACTTCGCAACCTGCACCACCTCCAGCCGCAGCGCGTCCAGCCGCATTGCGTCCAGCACCAATCCAACAACCTAAAAAACGTAGAAGCTGTCTTGTCCCGCTGCTGATTCTGGTTGGTATTCTCGGCTGTTTGGCGGTATTCGTGGTTGGGGCCGTGGTCTTGATGCCCAACTTAATCCCAGACAATCTCCCCGGCATCACTTTTAATGCCAAAGCCAATCTTGAAATTCAAAATCTCACAGATGTCACCATCTGCTATATCTATATTTCCCCGGCGACCGCGGCTCACGATATGGGAGAAAATGTACTTGGTCCTGGAGAAACTTTCCCGGCGAGCACCTATATCAGTTACACACTTGAAGCCAACCAAAGCTTTGATATTTTTGTGGAAGATTGCAATGGGAATGTATTTGATGCCCAATGGGATGTGTATGTTCCGGCAGAAGGTACGACAATTTATTTCAGTTCTAACCCCTAAAAACAACCATTGATGAAAACTCCCATCCGCGCCAAGGCAGTTGGTCTGCTGTTGCTCCTGCTGCCGATCATCGCCGCCTGCCGTTCAGAAACAGGCCAAAACCAGGTTATTGTGTACACATCCGTCGATCAGGTGTTTTCTGAGCCAATTCTGAAACGGTTTGAAGAAGAAAGCGGCATTGAGGTGCTGGTTGTATACGATGTCGAAGCGGCGAAAACCACCGGGCTTGTGAATCGCCTGATTGCCGAGATGAAAGCACCCCGAGCCGATGTCTGGTGGAATTCGGAGATCATCCAAACCCTGGTGCTGAAAGAAAAGGGGGTGCTAGCGTCGTACGCATCCCCGCAGGCAGAGTCCATCCCTGCAATTTACCGCGATCCAGATGGGTATTGGGCTGGCTTTGCTGGCCGTGCTCGTGTGATCCTCGTCAATACCGATTTGGTCGCCAATCCTGATCGCATTCACTCCATTTACGATTTGTTGAATTCGAATTGGGATGGGGAATTGATTGGCATGGCCAACCCGCTATTCGGAACCACCGCTACGCATGCGGCATCCCTGTATGCATATCTCGGCCCACAGTTGGCGCGCGAATACTATGAGGGACTTATAGCGCATGGCGTGCGCGTGGTAGATGGCAATTCCGTCGTCCGTGATCTGGTCGCCAACGGGACATTAGCCTTCGGCATCACCGATACAGACGACGCTTGCGGTGCTTGGGCTCGTGGTGACCCGGTGGCGATCAACTTCCCCGACCAGGATGATATCGGTACGCTCGTCATCCCAACAACAGTGGCTCAAATAAATGAGGCGCCGCACCCTGAACAAGCCAGAATGTTGATCGATTACCTGTTGAGCGCCCGTGTGGAACGCATGCTGGTCGAGGCCGGATTCAGCCATATTCCGATTCATCCTGATGTTGAAGTTACAGATACATGTATTTCAACACAAAACATTCGCGGCATGGCGATTGACTACACCCAAATATATGGCTTCATGCCGTTGATGCAAACGGATCTACGTGAAATCTTTTTACGATAGGAATCAACATTGTGCTCTCGCTGTTGAAACAACGCCTCTTTAATTCCCGGCAAGCTATCCCAAAGTGGATAGCTTTTTGTGGATATGCAATGATCGTGCTGGGGCCTTTCCTATTATTGAGTTATGCCACTGCGCACTCTCTTTTGAACGGCGATGCGGCGTGGCTGCAATTGCTCATCCCATCCGGGCGCAGGCTGCTTTTACTGAGCAATAGCATTGGTCTGGGAGCCATCGCTTCAATACTCGCCATGTGCCTGGGGTGGATCGGTGCGGTAATGCTTTGGAGCTCCTCAAGCAAACACAGCCATTCGTTGTTGTGGATGGTGCTGCCCCTGGCAGCGTTGCCATCCTATATTTATGCGCTGGCCTGGTTTGCAATCGCTACATCCATTAGCAGGCTGCTCGGCAGTGGAACCGCTCGCTTACTTCAGGGCTGGAGTGGCTGCCTGTGGGTAGAAGTCGCCGCTTTTTCTCCGCTAGCGCTGGGCTTTGCCTGGATGGGGCTGCGAAATATCGACCCCGATTTAATCGACAGCAGTCGTCTATCTCGAACGGATTTTCAAACCCTTCTACGGATTATACTTCCGCTGAGTATTCCAGCAACCCTGACCGGGGGCGGCATCATATTTCTGTTTAGCATCCTTGACTATGGCGTGCCATCTCTATTCCAGGTGGATGTGTACGCCCTTGAGATTTTCGCCGAATTCAGCGCCACCAATAGCCCGCAGCGCGCCTTCTTATTGGCATTGCCCTTGCTTCTATTTGCTGTGGGTGTACTCATTGCCTTGCTAGAGCCTATACGCAAGTTGACATCACGCCAGGTGCTTCACCGTTCATCCTGGAACACGCCGCCGCGCTGGCCGGGCTGGGTTGCCAATCTGGGATGGATGATTGGCATAGTATTGGTCGTTCAAGCTGTGCTGCCCCTAGCCACCCTGGTAGTGATGGGTGGAACTCCCCGGCAATTTATCCCAAATCTCATTCAGGCACAGGCGGAAACGGGTTACTCACTTCAACTTGCGGCCCTGACCAGTTTATTCAGCCTGCCGATGGCATTGGGTGTCGCCCAAATCTTAGTACACAGGAAAATCAAACTCCTATGGTTCCTGTCCTTGATGCCGGTAGCCATGCCAGCTTCGCTTGTGGGGGTCAGTATGATTTTTCTTTTTTATCACCCGACGCTTCAACGGGATTATCTATTGGCCCTGATGCCGATTTTCGCACAGTTGGCGCGTTTCATGCCGCTGGCCGTGCTAATTCTGCTTGCCCAGTTGCGGCGTACAGATCCGCTTCTCTTCGATGCGGCGCAGGTATTTCAACCATCCGTCTGGCGTCGCCATTTTCAGATTGGGGCACCGCTGCTGGCCCCCGGCCTGTTGGCAGCCGCCGGTATCGTCTTTGCCTTTAGCCTGGGCGAGCTTGGAGCGACGTTGATGGTGATCCCGCCAGGGAAATCCACGCTGACGATGCGCATTTATAATTATTTGCACTATGGCGCTTCCGGCGCGGTAATGGGCATGAGCCTGGTGCTGGTGATCAGCATTTTCATGACTGCCGCGGGCATCGCCACGGTGATAAAACTTTGGTCAAGACCATTTTCGAAAGCGAAAACACAATCATGATTACACTGCATCAGGTAACAAAACACTATGGTTCTGTTATGTCGTTGGATGATGTGTCTCTGGAGATTTCTGCGGGGGAGATCGTTGTCATTCAAGGGCCATCGGGCAGCGGCAAAACCACCTTGCTGCGTCTGATTGCCGGGCTTGAAACCCCCACCCGGGGGCAAATTTCGATTGCCGGGGAACAAGTCAGCACCCCCAGCGGAGTCACGCCAGCACATACACGCGGCATCGGCCTGGTCTTCCAGCGTTCCGCGCTTTGGCCGCATATGACCGTCGTCCAGAATATCCGCTTTGCCATGCATGAATTATCAATACCACATACCGCAGATCGTTTGGAGCAATTACTCGAAGATATGATGCTAAAAAAGCTGGCGAATCGCTACCCCAACCAGTTATCGGGTGGCGAAGCCCGGCGAGTTGCGCTTGCCAGGGCGCTGTCGAACAACCCCCATCGCTTGCTTTTGGATGAACCCCTGACCAGCCTGGACCCCGAGCAGGCTGCGCGCATGCTGGATTTAATTCTCAACTACGCCGACATACAGCAGGCCACCCTGCTGTATGTGACTCACATCTCTGACGAGGCCAACCAGGTGGGCGGCAGGCTCATTCGGTTGCAGACTGGACGGGTCGTGGAAGCATGAGCCAACGGAAGTGGTGGTTTCCACTGGGATTGATTCTCAGCGGCGCGCTGATTTGGACTGGCGTTCACTTGATCGTGAACAATTCTCCTTTCGGCTCACAAACGCAGACCGAGCCGGGCTGGCTGATCATTCGCCCACCGTTTGATGTACATACCCTGGCGCAACAAGGAACGACCATCTGGGCCGGGGGAACCGATGGCCTGTTTCGCCTGGATCAACGCAGCGGAAAGTGGATCGATGAAGTGGAGCATTACCCGCCTTTCGAAAACGTGCGGGCGTTGCTGGTGGACGAGGAGAATAATGCCCTGTGGGTTGGCCATCAGGCCGGACTCGCGCAGTATCAGGATGGCGTCTGGCGGAACTACACCCAGCAGGATGGGCTTCCCGATAGTCGGGTGAATGCCTTGATGCTGGATCAGGCTGGTCGCCTGTGGGCGGGCACCTGGGGAGGCGCAGCAATCCAGGATGGTTCTGGCTGGCGCACGCTCACCCAGGCCGATGGGCTGCTGGACAACATGGTCAACGTGATGCTGCAAGATCGCTACGGGGGAATCTGGTTTGGATCGTATGTAGCGCCCCGAGGAGGGATCAGCTACCTGAAAGATGGCGTCTGGCAATATTTCGATACGGAGCACGGCCTGCCGCATAACAATATCACCAGTTTTGCGGAAATCAGCGACGGCGATATTTGGGTCGGGACCGGTTTGTTCGACAGGGGCGGGGCGTGTCGTTTTACGCTTTCAGGAACGGAATGGCAGATCGCCCAAACGCTGATGCTTGAGGATGGTCTGGCCGGAGAGAAAGTGCGCTCAATTTTTCAGGATGAATCAGGCGCACTCTGGTTTGGTTCTGAATACGATGGGGTAGCCCTCCACGCCGGTGATGCCTGGCTGATTCTGGGCGAGGCCGATGGAATTTCACATCCCGAGATAAAAACCATCTTGCAGGACACTTCCGGCTCTTTATGGCTAGGAACACGCGATGGCCTGACCCGCATCAGCCCCGAGGCGTTGTTAAAATTGTATGATGCAATTCCATCTTCAAAATAACCGGTCAAGCTTTAATTCGACAAGCCAGAATAGAACGCGGATACCCTTATGGGTTCACGTGGATATTTATTGGGTCTCTGAGATTTCGCAAGGTAAAGCCCAGATTTGGGGGTGTGGCGGGTGT
>CALCSH010000029.1 GCA_937893815.1 uncultured Anaerolineae bacterium
ACCCCCATATATTCCGGCGGGAACACTTGCACGGTAGTTTTTTCAGTGGAGTCATCCATACAAAATTCGGAATAGTGGACAAAAATCTGGAGTATACCCCCTTGCCCCCATCGAAAAATACCTTTGACATTTTGCTGCTGATTGCCCGCCCTGCGGCTGGCAAGAGCGAGATTATTGATCACCTGAAGAAAACGCCACTCGCTGCGCGCCAGGCGCGCTTTCATATCGGCGAGTTCGAAGAGATAGACGATTTCCCCATGCTGTGGACGTGGTTCGAGGAAGATGCCATCCTGCAGCGCATGGGGCAGCCGCGCCTGCACACGGATGCCGGTGGCAACTTCAGCGGTCATCATCTGTGGGACGTGCTCATCGAGCGCATTTGCCTGGCGTATCAAAAGAAATTGCGCGATGATCCCACCTATCACGATACAACCACCACAGTGATTGAATTCGCCCGCGGCAGCGAACACGGCGGATTTGCCCGCGCTTTCGAGCATCTCAGCGCCGAGGTCGCCGGGCGCATGGCGATCCTGTATCTCGATGTCAGTTGGGAAGAATCGTTGCGCAAGAACCGCGCCCGCTTCAATCCGGATCGGCCCGATTCGATTCTCGAACACGGCCTGCCCGATAGCATACTGGAAAAACTCTATCGCTATGTGGACTGGGAAGAGATCAGCGCCGCCGACCCCGAATTCATCGAAATTCAGGGCGTGCGCGTGCCGTATGCGGTCTTCGAAAATGCGGATGATGTCACCACGCAGCGCGGCGCCGCCCTGGCCCAACGCCTGGAAGCAACCCTGGCGCGGCTGTGGGCGCGCTACACACAGCGAGACCCGTCGAATTCCCCGGGGAAATAGGATAGGATGACAGCCAAACTCAGTGTATCGGCCTTTGTCAAAAAGTGGAGCCAGGTCAGCGTCAACGAGATGGCCGCGGCGCAGAGCCATTTCAACGATGTGTGCGCTCTGGTTGAACACGCGCCACCCCTCAGCGCGGACCCCACCGGGCAGTATTTCCGCTTTGAACAGCCCACCGAGAAGGTCGGCGGCGCTCGCGGCCGGGCGGATGTCTGGTACGATAAAAAGTTCATCTGGGAATATAAGGGGGCGCACGCCGATCTCGATAAGGCCTACCAGCAGCTTTTGCTGTACAAGGACTTTCTGGGCAACCCCAAATTGCTGATCACCAGCGATTTGCAGCGCATCATCATCCATACCAATTTCACCGACACGGTCAAGCAAAGCCACGAAATTACTTTTGAACGCCTGTTAGACGGCGATGGGCTGAACCTGTTGCAGCGCATCTTCTACGATCCGCAATCGTTTGAGCCGCAGCAAACCCAGGCCGAGGTGACGCAGATCAGCGCCCGCAATTTCGTCAACGTGGCGGAGACGCTGCAAGCCTGGGCACGCGCCGAGGGCCGCCGCGAAGACCCGGAGCGCCTGGCGCATTTCATCATTCGCCTGCTGTTTGCGCTTTTCGCCGAAGATATGGGCCTGCTGCCGGAGAGTGTTTTCACCCAGCTTGTCAAACACCAGAAAGGCGATGTATCGGGCTTTGCCCAGGCGCTTAAGGGGTTATTTGCCGCCATGCGCGATGGCGGCATGTTTGGCTACCATCAAATTCGCCACTTTAACGGCGGCCTGTTCGATGATGATTTCGTCCCCGACCTGCCCGGCGATATTCTGCACACCCTGCATATGGCCTGCGACCAGAACTGGGCTGGCATTGATCCTTCGATTTTCGGCACGCTCTTCGAGCGCATCATCGACGAAAGCAAGCGCGCCCAGTTAGGCGCGCACTACACCAGCCGCCAGGATATTATGCTGATCGTCGAGCCGGTGCTGATGGAACCCTTGAGAAGAGAATGGCAAGAAATCAAAGCCGCCTTCTCCCCGCCCCCTGACCCTCTCCCAAAAGGTACCGAAAGCCCCCTCTCCCAGGGGGAGAGGGCGGGGGGTGAGGGCCTGACCGCCTTCGCCCAAAAGCTGGCCGCCACGCGCATCTTAGACCCGGCCTGCGGCAGCGGCAATTTTCTGTATGTGGCCCTGCGCCAACTGCTGGATTTACAGAAGGAAGTCATCGTTTTCGCCGCCCTCCAGGGACTGCCCGAAATCCCCCTGACGGTGGGGCCGGGGCAGCTTTACGGCATCGAGATCAACCCCTACGCCCACGAACTGGCCCAGATTACGGTCTGGATTGGCTACCTGCAATGGCGTTTTGAGAATGGCTTCGCCGAGATCACGGAGCCGATTTTGCGCCCCTTGAAGACGATTGAGCGCAAGGATGCGATTTTGGCCTTTGACGATGCCGGAATGCCGGTCGAACCCGTATGGCCTGAGGCCGAGGTAATTATCGGCAATCCGCCGTTTTTGGGGAGCTATAAACTGCGTTCTGAATTGGGGAATGAATATGTTAGCGCCTTATTCACACAATACAAAGGACGCATTCCAGGTGCAGCCGATTTGGTTTGCTATTGGTTTGAAAAAGCGAGAAAACATATTGATACACAAAAAAGCAAACGTGCTGGTTTGCTTGCTACTCAGGGCGTCCGTGGCGGTGCCAATAGAAACGCGCTTGAGCGCATCAAAGATTCTGGTGATATTTTTCTTGCTTGGAGTGACCGCAATTGGATTTTAGATGGTGCTACAGTGCGAGTTTCAATCATCGGTTTTGATAGTGGACGTGAATCATCTCATTACCTAGATGGGAGAATTGTACATCAAATCAACTCCGATCTAACTTCTACGATTGATATAACAACTGCTATTTCGCTAAAAGAAAACCACAACCTAGTTTACAAAGGCATCATGAAGGGAGGCCCGTTCGACATTGATGCTCGGCTAGCCCAAGAAATGCTCTCATCTTCAAATATTAGCGGGAAACAAAACGCTGATGTTGTCAAAAGACGGCTTGGCGCTCAGGAAATAGTAAAAAGACCCCAGAATACATGGATTATTGACTTTGGTGTTGGTACGACAGAAGAAGAAGCAAACCAATACGAAAAACCATACGATCATGTTAGAAAACACGTAAAACCCATTCGAGATAAGAATAGAAGAAATGTTCGCCGAGAACGATGGTGGCTATTTGGCGAGAACAATCCGACGTTACGGCAAGCTCTTGCGCCATTACAAAGATGTATCGTTACCCCAGAAACATCAAAACACAGAATATTTGTTTGGATGGATACAAGCATCATACCCGATTATGGAATCCACCTTATTATTCGTGACGATGATTATTTTTTTGGAGTATTGCAGTCAATAATTCACATAATATGGTCACTCCGTCAAGGAACCACACTTACAGATCGCCCGCGTTACACATCCACGACCACCTTCGAAACCTTTCCCTTCCCGTGGCCGCCGGGGCAGGAGCCGCAGCCCGGGAAGACCGGACAGGTTTCGGAAACCTGTCCGGTCTCGAAAGTGGAAGCCATCGCCGAGGCCGCCCGTCAATTGGTGGTCTTGCGTCAGGGCTGGCTGCACCCGCCCCAGGCCGAGATCGGCATCACCATCAGCGAGAAGATGCTCAAAAAGCGCACGCTCACCAATCTCTACAACGCTCTGACGCTGTACCGGGAAACGCTCAAAGGCAAGGCGCACAACCCGCGCCTGTGGGCCGCCCAGGTCGATTATGTCGATCTGGAGATCATCGAAAGCCTCGACCATATCCACACAACCCTCGATCAGGCCGTGCTGGATGCTTACGGCTGGCCGTATAATCTGAGCGACGAGCAAATCCTCGAACACTTGCTGGCCCTGAATTTGGAACGGGCGGGGGTGTAGGCTTCCCTCACCCCCCGCCCTCTCCCAAGGGGAGAGGGGGCTTTTCCGTCGAAGGCGTACAGTGGGTCGGTGCTGGCTCCCAGGGGGAGAGGGGGCTTGTTCGTTACAGGCGTACAGTGATTCGTTGCTGGTTCCCAGGGGGAGAGGGGGCTTGTTCGTTACAGGCGTACAGTGGGTCGGTGCTGGCTCCCAGGGATAGTGGGAGTTTTTCCCTTACAGGTGCAAAGTGGTTCACTGCTGGCCCCCAGGGGATAAGTGCGTTTCCCTCTCCCCCTGGGAGAGGGCCAGGGTGAGGGAAACGTTTATAGTGAGCGCGCAAATGTTGTCAGACAGCGAGAGGGAGATTAGCACGCATAGAAC
>CALCSH010000030.1 GCA_937893815.1 uncultured Anaerolineae bacterium
CTGCCAACACGGATGCAGTCAGCGTGATCTCTCCTGGATTTATAATCAAGGAACGATATTCTTCTTTGGACAGGTTGGAACTTGCTCCAGGAATTACCTGTTGGGTTGTTTCATCCCACAGGGTCAGATAACTATCATCTGCATCAAACAAGGTGCTTAGCTTGTCAGCCAAATTTTGCAGCATGGTTTCCAAATTTGGTGCTTGCAATGCAGACTGGGTGATCTCGTGCAACATTTCCAGATAGCGTTCATACGAACGGCGATTTTCCTCAGCTTGCTTCCGCGTGGTAACATCTCGAATCGCGGCAATGACCAACAAGCCATCGGGGGTTTGCAATGGGCTCAAGCTGATCTCGACAGGCAAAGCGCGGCCATCTTTACAACGAGCCACCAACTCAAGATCGGCACCCATGAAGCGGGCAGAAGCATTGGTTATAAAATCAATACGGTGTTGAACGCGTGCATTTTGCTGATTTTCGCATATTAACATCTCGATGTGCTTGCCAATTATCTCATCTGGATGATAGCCAAGCACAGGTTGAATTTGAGCGTTCGTGCGGATGACCAAACCTTGATCATCTACGATGAGCATCACATCTGGGGCGGCATCGAGCAAATTTCGAAAGCGGGTTTCGTTTTCCACAACTTCATTGAATAAACTGGCATTCTGAATTGCCACCGCGGCCTGACTGGCAAACGCCATCGCTAAACGTGCATCTTCATCGGTAAAGCCATTGACCAGGGTATGGTCCAAATTCAGTACACCAATGGCTTGATCTCCCACCACCAGGGGTACACCCAGCCAACTGCGAATATACTCCCCACCTTCCAGCCTGTGCCAGCGCGGGTCAATCTGGGTATCGGCGATGATGATCGGATGGTGTTCGACCAACAAGGTTCGGACATGCTCCAAATCACTTTGTTTAATCGGAATGGTTAATTGCCTGGCATTGCGAAAACCGCGCTGGGCGACGATATTCAGCGCTTCACCGGCAATCAACATTACACTGGCGCTGCTAAAGTTGATCACCCGAGATAATTGCTCCAGGATATTGGTCAGCACCTGATCCCTTTCCAAACTGGCATTCAGCGTGGAACTGGTTTCAAATAAGATATCCGCCTGCTGCCGGGCGCGACGTTCACCTTCGAATAATCGGGCGCGTTCGAGGGCCTGGGCGGTAGTATTGGCAATCAGCGAAAGGGCGCGAATATGATCCTCACTCCACTCTCGCTGGAAACGACTATTGACAACCAGCGTTCCCAACACGCGCTGTTCCAGAATTATGGGCACAAACAACGTTGAGATGATCCCCATTTGCTCCACCCAGGGAGGGGTGGGAAAACGGGTTTCTTGCGATTCATCTACCACGATTACGATTTCCTGTTGCAAGATGGTGTAACCATTTCCATTGTTGGTGTCAATAGGAATACCGCTGGCCTGGGCAAGAATTTCGGTTGGCCAACCAATACCGGCTGAGGATGAGTACGTGTGTCCACCCGGATCGACCAGGGTCAGGGCGGCAAATTCGACATCGAGAAGATGCGCAGCCGTTTGTATCGTTTTAACGATAATCGTTTGCTGCTCCACTTCACCGAGCAGCGTTCGTGAGAGATCGAGCAATGCGGCTTGTTCACCCTGACGTTGTTTGTTAAGAAGCGCGTACAAGCGGGCGTTGTCTAAGGCCACAGCCAGTTGGTCAGCGACTGCCCCCATCAAGGTGATGTCTTCATCATCAAAGGAATTAGGAAGCGTACTTTGGATGGTCATTGCCCCCAGGCAAGTTCCTAAAAAGCTCAAAGGTAAAGCCATCTCGGCGCGCGTCTCTGGGAGATGTGGATTCGGATATCGGGCATTGTCTCGATCCGCTTCCTGGGTGATGAGCGGCTGGCAAGAGGCGATACAACTGCCGATCATCGAATGATTATTGATCTGGAATTGGTGTCCTTCGGCTAACATGCGCGCCCCTGCTTCCCCGGTGCCAGCTTTCAGAACAGCGTAACCCCTGTCTTCATCCAGCACGAAAACGCCCACATAGTAAAAGCCAAATTTCTGCTTGATGGCGATGACCGTATCATCCAAAAGCGATTGGGGGTCACGCATGGTGATGATCGAACCGGCCAACTCCACCGCCAGTTGTAGCTGAATATTTCTCTTGCTAAGAATTTCCAGAAACTGCTGGCGCATTTTTTCGGCTTGAATCCTCCTTGTAATGTCAGAGGCAACTGCTAAAACCTGAGCGTATTCACCGCTGTCATTTTGCAGGGGCTGCAAGCTGGTGGAGAACCAGCGCGCTTCACCGCGAATGCTTGACTCAGTTTCGATTACTTTCAATTTACCCGCTTCTAACGTTTGGCGTATGTCTGTCATCTGACGTTCGGCCACATCTTTTGGAAAGCGATCCCACATCGTCTGGCCGATGAATTCCTCCGGTTGGCCTCCCATCGTCTGAGCTGCGCTGCGGTTCATGAAATGGAACTTTCCTTGCTGATCTATGATAAAGATGGCTTGTTCAGCAGACTCGACCAGGATACGGTATAACTTTTCGCTTTGTGTCAACTTCCTTTCTAGGTGAGCGCTATGGGCGGCCAGGCTAATTTGTTTGCCAAACGTACTAAGCAAAATGAGATCAGTTGAATTGATTTCTTCTTCCGATTTGGTGCCCACCACGATCGCACCAAGCGGTTCAGAACCGATAACCAGCGGCACGACCAGGGTTTGCTCCCAGGCCTCTGATTGGAGAGCTTTCGCCAGTGAGCGGGGAATTTTTCGTTTGTCGGTAATAAACAAAACCTGTTGTTCTGCTATAGCAGATGCAAAATAAAAACTTGCTGCGGGTATTTCTCCGGCCAGCGTTGTAAACTTTGGATGGGTGCCATTCGCCGCGGCCAGTTTGAGTTCGCCTTCTGCTGCTGATATCCAATAAAATGCCCCGCCTGCCAGGTGCACTGCGTCGATCGTCTGTGCCAGGGCTTCCTGCGCCAGCGCATCAAGTTGGGTCTGGTGAGCCAGGGAAGCTATCAGGCCGGAGAGAGATTGCAACTGGCTGTTCTCTCTGGCTAATTGTTCTCCACGCGGTTTCGGTATCGCTCTACTTTTCTCAGGCATGTGCCAACCCTTCGACATCCAAAATCAGCGCCACGCTGCCATCGGGCAAGAGTGCGGTACCGTCCACACCATTGACCACCCCGAGCAGCGGGTTCAGGGGTTGGAGCACCACTTGCTGCCTACCCACCAGGGCATCCACCAGCAAAACCACATCCCCTGTCAGCAGACGAATCACCACAGCAGGTTTAAGCGGAACAGTTTTATCCAAACCCTCCCCCTCACGCTTCAGCCAAGTGCGCAATGAATTCAGCGGCAGGGCGGTATCGCGCACGAACACCACTCGCCCCAACTGTAGCGTATGAATATCTTCAACTGCCAGTTGCATGGTCTCACGCACAACCTGTAAGGGCAAAGCGTAGATATGCCCAACGCATTGCACCAGCAATACGTCCAGCACGGCCAGGCTTAACGGCAGGCGGATTACAAATGCAGTACCTGTGCCAGGTTGCATCTCGACATCGACACTGCCTCGCAAGCGGCGCACGTTCTGCACCACCACATCCATCCCCACGCCTCTGCCAGAGAGCTCTGTGATTTCGACCGCGGTACTCATCCCGGGGGTGAAAATGAGACGGATAGCCTGATCCTGCGATAATGCCTGGGCTTCTTCCTGGCTAAGCAAGCCGCGCTTCACTGCCGCTGAACGTATATTTTCCAGGTTGATACCACGTCCATCATCTGAGATGCGCAGGAGCACATCCTCGCCATGTCGCTCGGCAGAAAGGCAGATGTTGCCTTCAGCAGGCTTGCCCGCATCGATACGCTCGGCAGCAGGTTCCAGGCCATGATCAATGGCGTTGCGGATCAAATGCACCAGGGGGTTGTACATCTGCTCGAAAATCGTGCGGTCAAAGGGTGTCTCGCCACCTTCAATGAGCAAACGAACATCTTTATCCCGTTCGCGCGCCAGGTTGCGTACCACAGGAATAAAGCGATTGTAGAGCATTTCGATCGGTGTCAGGCGTATCTCAGTGACCGCCGATTGCAGTTGAGATGTCAGACGGTCAATTGCGGTTGTGATTTCGGCGAGCCTTTCATTTTTCAATTCTTCGGCACTGGCTTGCAGGGCATTGCGGCGGGTGATCAATTCGCCCACCAGAAACATCAACTGATCGAGCGCCTTCACCTCAACTCGAAGGGTGTTTTGACCAGTGGCATCCATTGGTGAAGAGTATCGAGGTTCAGCAGAAATTTTGGTCTTGCCAGACACTTTTCCATGCTGAAGGGCATCCATGCGCTGAATGAGCTTGGAAACATTCCCTTCGCCAGCGCCACCTGCCAGCAAATCGGCGTGTACAACCTCAAAGAACTGTAAACCTTCGAAGGCCAGGTCAATCAACTCTGTGGTCAGGCTTAATTTGCCCCCGCGCAATGCTCCGAACAAATCTTCTATTTTATGGGCCAGAGATTGGATAGCCTCCAAGCCGACAAAACCAGCGGTGCCTTTTAGCGTGTGCACATCGCGAAAAATCGCCTTAGCCTGATCTTCATCGCCGCTCTTTTCGAAATCCGCCAACAAGGGTCCCAGACGGTCGAGGATTTCGCGCGCCTCGATGATGAAATCGTCCCGCATTTGGGCAATCAGAAAGGCGTCAAGGTCTTCCTGATGTGGGGGAGTGGGGGTTTGAGGTGGTTTACTCACTTTTTCTCCAGTGGATGTAGTTGTTATCAGGAGGGAGAATTTGCCTGCATCCCTATCTCTGATACGCGCTACATTACCAATAGTTTCTCCACCCGCTCAAGCAATTCAGTGGGCTTGAAAGGTTTGACCATATAATCCGTTGCGCCCAGGGTCAAGGCGCGATCGCGGTCGGATTCCTGGCCTTCTGTAGTAAGCATTAAAACAGGCAGGCTGCCTCGATCCGGGTGCTCGCGGACGGTTTTCAGCACGGAAATGCCGTCCAGGTTGGGCATGTTGATATCCAAAACGACCAGGTCGTATTGATTTTTTTCGAGCAACTCCAAAGCGTCTTGTCCATCACTCGCTGTGGTAACGTTATAGCCCCGAGATTTCAGCGCGAATTCCACCATTTTGCGAACGCTATTCGAGTCATCGACTGCCAGGATTTTTTTCGTCATAATGCAATTCCTTCCTGTTTTGTACTTATTTTGACAAGGTCAAGTTGGCAGAGAGTTTCCAAAATTTGGGGGAATAGGCGAGGTGGAACCCTGCCCATTCCCCCAAATTTTGACTACCTTTTTTGTAAGTTGACATTGGCAAGTTGTTCAGACTTATTCTGGTTTTTTGTACATAATTGTATCGCCCACACGGGCTACTTCAAAGGGGGTTTTGGTATAAAGCAAGCTTTCAGCGTGACCCAGGATCAAATAGCCACCGGGTTTGAGTATATTGAAAAAATTTTCAAGGACTGCATGACGGCTGGCTTTTGCGAAGTAAATAATTACATTTCTGCATACAATCAGGTTAACCGGGAAAATGCGACCTGGAAGGCTTTGGTCGATCAAGTTGGTAAATCCAAAGCGCATCATGCGTAAGATTTTCTCGTCGATTTGAAGATGTCCGTTGGCGGATGGCTTAAAATATTTGTGCACCCAGCGTTGTTCGGTATGGCGCAAGCTATGTGCAGAATACAGCCCGGCGCGGGCATGTTTCAGGGCAGTCTGGCTGATGTCCGTGGCCAGGATTTCAATATCCCGCTGCGCTGCATCCGGCATTATTTCAAAAAGCAGCATCGCCAGGGTGAGCGGCTCTTCACCCGAAGCGCAGCCCGCGCTCCAAATGCGTAAGCCGTTACCCTTTTTTGCGATGACCGGATAGACACTTCCCAGCCAGGCCTCGAGGGGCGCTATTTCTCGAAAGAACCAGGTTTCATTGACCGTGGTGGCATCGATGAGCTGCTGGATTTCCTCTGGGCCTTGGGGGTCGTAGCGCAGAAAGTGGTAATACTCCCGATGCGAACTAATGTTATTCGTCCGCAAGCGCCCTTTTAGCCGCGAACGCAGAAAAGAAATCTTTTGATCCCCAAGCCAGATGCCGCTGTTATGGTAGATCAATTGCCGCAGGACATCAAAATCATCGTAGGACAAATCCATGAGGGTCATCTAGGCATGCTTTTCCTTCGGATGAGTAGCCTGCTCCAAAGCCGCGTAATTTTCCAGCGCCAGACGAGCAGCCTGAGCCACATGCGGGTCTGGATCATCCTTCAAGGCCTGGAGAGGATGCCGTGCGATGGGGATTGCCTGTTTCCCCAGGGCACGCGCCGCACTGCGCCGGACAATCGGCTGCTGATCTGCAAGCAAGCCCAGCAACAGATCGCCTGAAACCGTGCCGGGGATGCCGCTTAACGCTTCAGCGACTACCCTCCGCACTTCAGATTCGGGATGGTCGCACAGGGCTTGCAGGGCTGGCGTTGCGCGCGAGTCGCCTAATCGGCCCAGGGCACTGGCAACAGCTAATTGTACAGGTTCAACTTCGCTCGTGAGGGCATCAATCAGTGGAACCACGGCGCGCCCATCGTCGAGTTCGCCCAAAGCGCGGGCCGCAGCATAACGCACCCAGATGTTTTCATCTTGCATTACGGCGATCAATCGCTCCGTCGCGCGATCATCTCCAAGATAACCCAACGCTTCTGCAGCTAATTTCCGCACGCGCCAGTCTTCATCAAGTAAGGCGCTTTGCAGTGAAGGAAGGGCGTGCGCCACGTGACGGCTGCCAAGTGTGCTGGCAGCAAAGCGCCGGATGACTGGATCGGGATTGTTCAACGCTTCGATAAGGTGGGTAGCAGCCGATGGTTCCTGGGATAAACCCAGCGCATGGATCGCGGCCTCTCGCACCATTGGGCGCGAATCCCGGGAAAGCCGAGCCAATTCAGGTATTACTTTTTGATTGCCAATGCGCGCCAAAGCGTGTGCGGCTTCCAGGCGTACGACCCTTTCTGTATCTTCCAGCAACTGAATTAAAGTACGGACAGATTGGATACCTGGTAAGTTACCCAGAGCGTTGGCAACTGCACAGCGTACTTCGCTATGTGCGTCATCCAGGGCTGCGATTAATTCGTCGATCGCTAATTGATTGCCCATTGCCCCAAGAGCGCTGGCGCTGGCTGCTCTCACGGGCAGGGCGTGATCCCGTAATCCTTGCAGCAAGGCTCCAAATGCGTCTGGATGATCGAGTGTGCCTAAGACCTCCACTATGATAGGACGATGCGCCTGTTTTGGATTCTGGAAAAGGGATACCAGCATCTCCGGGTTGCGCTCCCCGATCTGGAAAATTCCCTGGCGGGCAGCCTGGCGCACGCTTTCCTCGATATCATCCAGTAGGGGCAGCAGATGGGATAAATTCTCTCCCTTCCCTACCCAACCGAAGGCATTGGCGGCAGACCTTCTCACGGCAAAATCTTCAATTTTCAGGGCTTCTAACAGCAGGGGGATAACTTCTGTCTGGTTGAGCTGGGCCAGAAAATTCGTCTGACAACGTTGATCGATCCGCCCCAGGGCAGCGATCACGGCATTTACGACCATACTGTTTTCGCCTTGAAGGTAACCAAGCAGTCTATGCCCGGCGCGCTCGCCACCTAGCCGCCCCAGAGCTTCGATCAATGGATAGCGCAGCCAGGAATCATCATCAAGCCGTTCTAAGAGCGGCTCAACGGCTTGAGCATCGCCCAAATGCCCCAGTGCCTCTATGGCTACGAAGCGCACCCATTCATCTCTCTGCACCAGTTCCAACAGCGGCATCACCGCCCGCCTGTCACCCAACAGCCCTAGCGCCTCAGCAGCAGAAAAACGAACGTTTTCATTGGGATCAGCGAGGGTGTTGATCAGACTCTCAACAGCCAGGGGATCGCCAATTCTACCCAGTAGATTGCAGGCGAAAATACGTACATCCCCATCCGGATCGGAGAGCAAATCCAAAACAACAGGGGCGGCGCGAGAACCCAAGGCACACAGTACATCCATACCCTGGTTTCGCAGAGTCGTTTCCTCCAGGCGCAATGTTTCAGCCAATTTCGTAATGGTGGATTCGGTAGCTAATTCCAACAGGCCTTCAGCCGCGATCTGCCGGATGCGCGCGCTGGGGTCGCCCAGGGTAGCAATCAGTAAATCGTCAGCAAAGGGTTGCCCAATAACCATCAACTCGAGGACAGTTGCCTGGCGGGTTATTTCATCCGGGTCTTGTAAACGATGCTGGAAATCCTGGTATGCGGAAGTTCTCCCGATTTGCGAGGATTGCGCAGATTTCATAGGCTACCTATCCTCATCATCAGCCAAGAGTTGCGCGTAGCGGACCTGGTTCTTGCCGCTAATTTTTGCCAGATACATAGCTTTATCGGCTGCAGCGATTAATGTATTCGCCATCTGGTATTCTGGGAAGGATGCCACCCCCAGGCTTAGTGTGACCTGGATATGTGAATCTTCGTAGACAACCGGCTGATCAGCGACAACCTCGCGAATACGTTCCGCAGCCACCAGCGCAGAATCTTGTGTGGTATCTGGTAAGATCAAGGCAAACTCCTCGCCGCCGAAGCGGGTAACCAGGTCAATATCACGAAGTGTTGTAGAGATTCGGCGAGCGATTTCACGTAGCACATCATCCCCCGCCAAATGACCGTATTCATCGTTGACTTTTTTGAAGTCATCGATGTCGCACATGATCAGCGATAGCGGATGTTCATAGCGTTCGCTGCGTTTTATCTCCTCCGGAAAACTCTGGTCAAAATAGCGCCGATTGTACACTCTGGTCAAGCCATCCGTGACAGAAAGCTGTTCCACGCGCCGGTGAAGATGGCCATTGTGGATTGACGTAGCGGCTTCTCTGGTTAACAAAGCTAATAGCTCATAATCCTGCTGTGTAAAGGTGGTTTTCTGAGCCAACATACTTTCGATAACAAATACACCACGGGATTTTTCTTCAATTTTCATAGGAATACAAGCTACAGGCATTCTCTCATGCGTAGCGGCTATGGGTTCGAAAACTGATCCGGGGTTTACGCGAAAGAAAGATTGGCCGCTTTGCTCCACGATTGGAATCAGAGTTTCATAGTGCGCCTCGCTGATCTCTCGGGGTTCGATATCCACCCCGTCCGCAACTCCTGCAAACGAGTGTTCATCCCCCCAATCATCGCGATAGAGGATGAAGAAGGATTCGATACCGATGAAGTTAATTGCCAGGTCGCGTACATAATCGTAGATCTTCGGTAAATAAACTGTGCTGTGAAGTTGGGCGGAAAACAACATCAGAGTGTGCAGGTGAAACATCTGCCTTTCCAGAGAGTGATTCACCTGCAACAGTTTGCGTTCAGATTTCTCAAGCTCGTCAGCATAAGTTTTAATTTGATTATGCATGCGCACGGCGTGCAGTGCGCCCGCAACCTGGCTGCTGAGTAATGTGATCAGGTCGAAATCCAATGGCTCGCCGCCCTCGCCAGAATACGCATGCACATTGATCAAACCATACAGAAATTTTTGAGAGATCAGCGGTACCGTAGAGAACACCGGCAGAAGGAAAGCTTGCTGCTCTTCGAGTAATTGAGGGGCTTTAGCTTCAGAATTTTGATGGAAAAACGGTTTGCCAGCCTGCATCTGAGATAAGATCGAGCGGTGGAGGTGTGTGAGTTCAATTTGTTCTGGTACGGCTGTGTCTTTCAAACCGTGCATTACAACTAGGTCAAAGCGTTCGACAGAATCTTTCAATCGCAGGTAAATCGAGAATGCTTTTACCCCAACAATGGTGGTCAAGGCTTCTCGAATCACCCGGTAAATATCCGCTGGATCGAGGCTATCGCGCAACTGATTGCCTATCAGAAATAAAGTAGACATCAGCCGCATGCGTTCGCGAAGTTCCACATTGGCTCTGCGGATAGTATCCTCGCGCTTTTTCAGGCGCAGCAGTGTTTTAACGCGCGATGTCAATTCGGCTTTGTCAAAGGGCTTGGTCAGTAGGTCGTCAGCTCCTGAATTTACAGCACGTAAGCGATCTTGTAGGGCCGACACGCCGGTCATCAGCACGATGGGGGTATCAGCGAGCGTCTCATCTGCACGCAATACATCTACGAACTCATATCCACTGCTTTCTGGAAAAACAATATCACACAAAACCAGATCAGGGTGGTTTATGCGCGCTAGAGCCAGCGCCTCGGTGACACTGCTAGCAGCAAACACCTGCACATCCAATTGGTTGAGATATCCGCTGATCAGGTTCAAAGTTGCCTGGCTATCGTCAACTACGAGAACCTTGGGGTGTTCATCTGTCATTCTGGCCTCCATCGGGCTGCTCCCCCGATATGGCGATCATTAGTTTTACAGATTTGATTGCTTCTTTACGACTGCTCAGCCTCGAACTTCAAAAGGCCGAAAACATAGATGTGCTTGAGGGCGCCGCCCCCACGCACATCTATGTTTTCGGAATTCTTTCTGCCATGGCTCTAGTAACCGTACTTAGGGTATTAGCCGGAGCAGTTCCCAATTGTCGGACATATTCCACCAGGATGCGCAGGCTGATCGGTTTGACCAGGATTAAATTTGCGCCAGATGCCTGGATTTCGAAATGATCCGCATCCTGCCCACGGGCAGTCAAAACGATCACTTGAATTCCACATAAAGACGGGGTAGCTTTTATCTTCCGACAGACGGTCAGCCCGTCCATTTTTGGCATCACCCAATCGAGAATAACAACCCGAGGAGTATGTGTATTTGCAAGTTCCCAAGCCTGCTCGCCATTCTGGGCGCTGATTACGCTAAATCCACTTTGCTCTAATTTATCAGTCAGCATAGCACGAATGACGGCGTCATCATCGGCAACTAGAACGGTATAGCGCGGTTCTTGAGAATCAGTGCGTGAGGTATAGCTGTTATCCACTGGCTTCATCTGATTGGTATATTTCATCGAGGTGCTGCAAAAATATCTCGACCAAGCTGGGGTCAAATTGTGTCCCAGCATGTTTACGAAGCTCTTCGATGGCCATTTCGGCAGAGAGAGCTTTACGATAGGGTCGGTCACTGGTCATTGCATCGAAGGTGTCGCAAATTGTTACGATGCGTGCTCCTACGGGAATTTTTTCGCCAGACAGTCCATCGGGGTAGCCCAGACCATCCCAGCGTTCGTGGTGGCCGCGCACAATCGGGCCTACCTGTGTCCCAAAACGCATGGGTTGGACGATCTGTTCGCCTAGCACGGTATGTGCTTTGATGATTTCGTATTCCTGCAACGTCAGTTTTCCTGGTTTGCGCAAAATCATATCGCTGATTCCCACCTTGCCGATATCATGCAAAATTCCGCCGAAGCGCACATAGCGTTGGTCGGTTGGAGTGAGGTCTGCCAAGTGGGCCAGCCGCTCTGAAAAATGGGCCATTCGTTTAAGGTGATTATCGGTGTATTCATCTTTTACTTCAACAACGTTCGCCAGCGCAAAAAGTATGCTCTCGGTATCTTCCAATTGATCGTGGAGTTCTTTAACCCGCGCCGATGTCTTTACCCTGGCAAGCAGTTCTTCTTCATTGAATGGTTTACTCAGGAAATCATCCGCACCCGCATCCAGCGCTGCCACTCTACTATCTACATCGCTTAAAGCTGTCAACATTACTACTGGAACCAGACGCCAGAGATGGTGCTCTTTGATTCGGCGGCATGTTTCATAGCCATTCAATCCTGGCATCATCACATCGAGCAGAATTACATCAATGCCATGATTGTTTTCGAGCAGCGTCAGGGTTGCTTCTCCGCCTTCCGCCTGAAGAACCAGGTAGCCCGCATCCATCAGTAAATCCATAGCCAGCTCGCGATTCAGAGCGTTGTCGTCCACCACTAAAACTGTTGTGACCTTATTACCATTATGCTCATTTTCTAGCATCACATATACTCCTGCAAGGAATTATGACAATAGGATATTCGCGAGAAATTTAGGGTGAGTCTGGCGAATGAGCGCAACTTCATACATTGCATTATATAGGTACAACGATGTTAAAAGGTATCAAAAAGGTTTCAGTTTAACGCTGCGCTTAACGACAACTAGAAGTACCCATCATCTTGCATCATATAAGAATCTTACCATTATTGCATATCTTCAAGCTCCGTTTTGGGTTCCGTTTCTTCTTGAATATCAAATCCATTCGCTTGCTCTAAACGCCAGGATTTTACCCGACGCTGCAAGGTACGTAATTGACCAGCGGTGAACTTGTCCGGATACTTTCGCTGCGGATCGCCGAAGATATCGCCGGGAAACATCCGGGGGTGCTGGCGCTCCTTTCGGACCATCAGTATTAATGAAGGCATGGGAGCCTTACAGAGAGAAATGGGGCAGAAAGGCAACGATTTCATCCTGGGGTCTGAGTTTAATATTGTCGAAGCCTGGGCGCAGAAACCGGTTGAAGGGGGAAAGTAGGAATGAAAGAAGGGACTTATCATGAATAGGTCATGTAGGGCAGAAAAAAAGAAAAACCACTGATCAATTCGTATCCCAAAAGGTGCGGAGGTTGCGTCATCAATGAATGCACAATACAACAACAGAAATCACGCGCTGGCGTTAGGAGCCTTGTCGGCAGGCGTGTACATGGCAACGTATTCCAGCGCAGTTTGATCCATAGAAACACAAGCACGTAGATCCGCTTCGTTTAGTATCTTGATTTTCATCGCAAGACTCCTACGTTTCTCATTTAGGAAATATCAAACTATTCACTCGTAGGCACCTAAATTCAAATGCGGCCATATTTGACGTTCCCTTACTTCAAGAACATCAGCATCTGTGCACAGAAACCGAATCATTTCTTTGCTGATGCTGCGCAGATGGTTGACGGCAGATTCGACGGCCAGATCAATATTGCGGTTTGAAATTGCCTGTACGATGAGGGCATGCTGTTGATATTCATCTTCCAGACTCTGGGGGAGGAAAACGGTGTGCTTGGAGACGCGTTCATAAAGCATCCAGTCAGGGAAAGCATTCGAGGCAATTGAATATAGATTGGATAAAAGCGCGTTCCCGCTGGCCTCTGCGATGATCAAATGGAGTTTTTTGTTGGCCTGGCGGTGAAGTGAGAGATCAAGCGGGTCGGCGAAATCCTCGAGGCGCTTGAGAATTTCGAAGAGTTCCCCGATCTTTTCGCTAGAGATCGCCGGAGTAGCTAGGCGGACGAGATGCACTTCAAGGAGCAATCGGGTTGTGTAAGCGTTGATAATTTCGTTCTTTGAGGGCTGTGGAACTCTGACCCCCCGGTATAGAATCCGTTCTGCTAAGCGTTCTGCAACCAGCCGATCGAGAGCTTCGCGCACGGGTGTCTGGGAGACCCCTAATTGGTTGGCGATTTCTTCCTGGCGTAACCATTCGCCTGAAGAGAATTCCCCCGTAATAATCCGATTGTGAAGTTGCGCGTAAACTTCATCCCGCAAAGATTTTTTAGCAAGGAAATTGTCGCTTTGACTTGGGTTAGGTAAAGCTTTCGGCATACGACTACCTTAATCTGGGATTTCCATACAAGACTCCACTGAAAAAACTACCGTGCAGGTGTTCCCGCCGGAATATATGGGGG
>CALCSH010000031.1 GCA_937893815.1 uncultured Anaerolineae bacterium
GCCAATTGGGATGCTCGTTTTTGCGTTTGGGTATTTAAGCGCATATTTTGCAGAACAATTGCCAATTGATTGGCAGTCGTGACCAGGAAACGCTCATCGGAATCCGTAAATGCGCTGATATTTTTGCTCTCAGCGTTCAGCACGCCAATTACGTGATCGCCAATCAGCATGGGAACACACAACTCTGAACGGATTTCTGGATTCAACTCCAAATAATCTGCGTAATCGCCCACATTATCAAGGCGACAAGGCCTGCCACTCAAGGCCACATTCCCAACTACACCCTGTCCCAATGCTACATATCTCAATTCCCGCTTGATAAAGTCTACACGAAAACTTGCGCTCACTCGCAAGCGTTGTTCATCGGGTTCGAGGAGCAAAACAGCAAAATGATCCGAAAATATGTTTTCCCCAACAATCTTGGTAAATTGAGCGATTAGTTCTTCTTCGCTGGTTTCTTCAACGCCTGCCATCGCAATATGATGTAGTACAGATAGCTCCGCCAATTGCTGTTGCAGGATTCGCTCCGTTTGCTTGCGAGCAGTTATATCTTGTTTTATGGCTACAAAATGGGTAATCTCACCGTCAGCATCCGTAATCGGCGTTATGGTCATCTCTTCAAAATACAAATCTTCGTTCTTGCGCTTGTTGACAATCTCTCCCGCCCATACTTCTCCCGCAGCAATCTTTTGCCACATTTGCTGATAGAAATTCTCTTCATGTTCACCCGATTTTAGAATGCGTGGGTTTTTGCCAAATATTTCCACAAACGGATAACCCGTCAAATCCGAAAAAGCTGGATTTGCCCAAATCACATCGCCCTTCGCATCGGTAATCACCACTGCGTTGGCTGCCGAATCCAGAGCGGCGGCCTGCAAGCGAAGCCGTTCCTCTGAATGCAGTTTTTCAGTAATATCGCTAAATGTAATCACCGCTCCCAAGCCTTGATCGCCAACTATAATCGGATTCGATGTATAGGCAACAGGAAACGAACTGCCATCTCGACGCCAAAAAACTTCGCGCTGATCCGAAATCCGCCGCCCCTCCGAATACGTTAGGCAAATAGGACAATCGGTCTTTAAAGATGGTTCTCCATTTGGTAATGTATGATGAATAACGGAATGAAGTTTTTTCCCAATGAGTTCTTCGGCTTCGTATCCTAAAAGATGCGTTGCCGATGCATTTAGAAAGGTGATGCTATTCTCCAGGTTTACGCCAACAATTCCTTCCCCAGTTGAATCCAAGATCATTTGGTTTCTCTGGCTCAATTGCTTCAGATTTTCATCGGCAAGTACCCGCGAAATCGCAGTTGTAATTTGGCGCGCGATCATTTCAACTCGGTCAATTTCCGATACCAAAAACACCTGTTGGGTACCAATATCTAATGCACCGATGACCCCATTTTCTGAAACTAGCGGCGCAAATATGACGGTTTTTAATTCCAGGATATTTAATATTTTAGGAAGTAACTTGCAAAACGGTCCCCGTTGATGAATCGGTAGCGAAGGAGACTTCAGATATATCTCCATGTAATCAGTGATTTTTTCGGGACTATCCATAACACTGGTTTTATTATCATAAAGAATTCGTTCGACTAAATTACCATCACCAACCGGAATGCGAATTTCCGGAAAATCAGTTTTTATCAATGTTTTTATTTTCCTGAAAATTTCAAGAGAAAGTCCAAACCCTTGGGGGATCAGGAATTGTTTATCCTCACTCAGCAGGTATATAGTGGCGCTACATCCATTGAATAATCGCTTTATGCCTGCTTCCAACACTTCTAAAAGTTTTTCAAAGCTGGCACCCGTATTCAGCGCATTATTAATATCATTGATCAGCCTTAAATCTTCGGCCTGCCGCTTGATGGCAGCTTGTGCTAATACGGACTCGGTAACATCGCGCAAAGTGGCTAATAACGCCGTCTCGCCCTGCCAGGGAATTTCCACATGTCGTGCGTCAATATATACCGGGGAAGAAGAATTTCCAGTATTCAGCCAATCGATGGTATTAACATCATCAAGATTGATATCTAGCAATTTTCCATCCAGTCCACTATCGGCTGTGCCATACATTTTTTCAGCAGCCGGATTCGCAAAGAGTACTTTCTTCTCAAGGTCGAGGATAATAATCCCATCACCGCTCTCGGTAATAATGCGGCGGAAACGCGCTTCACTTTGCTTCAACTGACGAGCGTATTGTAAATTTTGCGTACGCAAGCGGTTGCGCTCAACGGCGAACATCAGTGAGCGATTGAGCGCAACCTCATCATAGCCGCCTTTGAGCAAATAATCTTGCGCACCTAACTGCAATGCACTTGCTGCCAACCGCCTGTCATCCAGACCGGTCATGACCACAATCGGTATATCCCCTGATAGTGGGATTATCTTCTCGATGGTTTCCAATCCTTTACTGTCAGGAAGCGATAAATCCAGCAGAATAATTTCATATGCGTGATTCTGGAGTTTCTCACTGGCATCAGCCAGACGGACGATATGATGAATCTGATAGTCATCTTCGATATCGCGCAAATACTCCTTAAGCAAGCGCGCATCGGCAGGGTTATCTTCCACCAGCAGAATCAGCTTCGAGGCAGGTTTTTCGCTCTCTTGCACAATCGCAGATGAAATCTCCCACGATTCGTCAAATCCAGAGTCTACTCGTCTGGAAGCCGTTTCTAGCGGCTGCAATTTTTTCTCGCTCTTATGGGCGTACATAGCAGCATCGGCCTGGCTCATCAGCACATCCAAGTTGTGCGGTTTAGTCACAACCCAGTCCGCGATGCCAATACTAAAATTTAACTCAAAAGGCTCTCCGCATACCTTTTGGTAAGCCTGGCGCTCCTCGTCCAAACGATCCACAAGAATTTCGCGATGATCTTCTGGCGTGTTTATGGCCAAAACAGCGAATTCATCCCCCGACAAGCGTCCGAGAATATCGGCGGTACGAAATGTTTTTTGCAAAATATTGGCCGTGGCTATTAACGCCCGGTCACCCGCAGAATGGCCATGCTGATCATTGATATTCTTCAAACCATCTACATCGATGAAGAAGAATAAAAGCTCGGCCTGCGTCCGGAGCGCCACACGGATTTGCTGCTCGGCCATGGTTGTAAATCCCCGCCGATTATTCACCCCGGTGAGATCGTCCGTAATCGAAATTTCGAGCAGGCTTTGTTTGAGCTGGTGCCGCTCTAGCGCATATCGGATGGATTTGGTGAGAAGTTTTCCGTCAAATTCTCCTTTGACAAGATAATCTTGTGCACCGCGCTGCAATAACTGCAATGCCAGCGTCTCATCATCCATTCCTGTCAACACTACAATTGGTGTATCCGGCAAGGCCTCACGTGCCAATATCAAAGTTTCCAACCCTACACTATCCGGAAGCATTATATCGAGCAGCATAATATGACACGGCTGGTGCTCGTATTGAACGATAGCCTCCTCAAGACGCGAAAAAACCTGCACATCATAATCGACTGCATTGTCCCGTTTTAATATTTCTAGAATTAACCGCGCATCTCCGGGGTTATCGTCTATCAGGCATACACAAATATGAGAACGCATACAAATATTTTTTCTGTCTCTTTAGGGGTTTCTCACGGCAGTTCCTAAAGACCCTCTCTTTAGACTATTGATAGCTTAAGGACTTACGCAACTCGATAAAAAATATCCTAAAAATAGGGGTATGTGGGGGCTTCGCCCCCACATACCCCTATTTTTAGGCATTCTCTTGTACAAGTGCGTAAGTCCTAAGCTTATCAATTAATGGAGCAATCACCGGAATAAGGTCAGAATACATATTCCGTTTTATTACATATCCATCGGCACCCGCCGCAATTGCGCTCATTTGATAATGATCATCTTCCTGTACCGTCACAATCACAATGGGAATATCCGGGTGTTTTTCCTTGATAATTTTTGTAGCATCAACACCGGTCATTCCCGGAAAATGAATATCCATGAGGATGAGGTCAACGGAGACAGCCTGCAATATTCGCAACACTTCTTCTCCGGTTCGGGCTTCAAGCATTACTATCCAGGGGTATTTTTTCCCCAACCAATCGCGGATAGTTTTGCGAATGATGGAATGGTCATCGGCGATCAAAATGGAAGCTGGGTTCATATTTTTTCCATATTTACACTTTCGTGGGTACTGTTTTCGCATACGTGATCGAGAGCATTGACAAACCATCCGAGAAAGTCGTCAACAAGATGCCGTTACAGACCAACTATAGCGTACGTCGCCTCGTTTGTCTGTCAAAAAACAAGAATAGACGCTGTAGTAAAAGTATGACAAAACCATTGTAGACTCTACTGCAAAAAGCCGATGACGGAGATGTCCGCCGGAATATATGGGGGT
>CALCSH010000032.1 GCA_937893815.1 uncultured Anaerolineae bacterium
CACCCCCATATATTCCGGCGGGAACACCTGCATGGTAGTTTTTTCAGTGGAGTCTATTTTACCGCCAAATTTTCTTACCTACTTGACAAAGGTTGAAATTCAGATAAGATAATAACTGACTAGTCAGTCGGTTATTATTCAGATAAATCGGTACTGGAGGCTTAAATGACTATTCTTTATCTCGTTCTCGCAATGATTGTCGTTGGTCTGCTCATCGGCTTTGTGGCCGGGTTGATCTGGAAAGAGAACCGCCCCATCGGAATTCGGGGCGATTATATCGTTGCGGTTGTCGCCGCGATTGCCATCGGCCTGATGGATTGGTATGTAATCCCGGCGATGGGTTTCAGTACCATGATGCGGAACCTCGGCGTGACCTTCGAACCGGCATTGGGCGCCCTGGCCGTCTTGTGGCTGATCCGCGTAGCGAAGAAGCAGTAAACTACGTAACCAGTATTCAGTCACCCGTGAACCCGATTATCGAAACCCACACCCTGACGCGCAAATTCAAGGAGAACCGCGCTGTAGACAGCCTGGATTTAACCATTCAGCCCGGCGATCTTTTCGGATTGGTTGGGCCAGATGGAGCGGGAAAAACCACCACCCTGCGTCTGCTGGCGGGTTTGTTGTATGTCAATGAAGGACAGGCCACCATCGCAGGGTTCGATCTGGCTACACACCCCGAAGAAATCAAGCAACGCATCGGTTATATGGCGCAGGCCTTCAGTTTGTACGGAAAATTGAGCGTGCTGGAAAATCTTCTTTTTTTTGCTGAAATCTTCGATGTCAGTCGTACTGCGCAAAAAGCGCGCGCCGAGCGCTTGTTGGCCTTCGCCGGGTTGACAGAGTTCAAAAACCGGCGCGCCGCACATCTCTCCGGCGGGATGCAGAAAAAACTGGCTCTGGCCTGCACGCTGATCCACGAGCCGCCTATTTTGCTCTTGGATGAACCCACCACCGGGGTGGATCCGGTCTCTAGGCGCGAGTTCTGGAATATTCTCACCGAGTTGCATCTCAATGGCACAACCATCATTGTCAGTACTCCCTACATGGATGAAGCCGACCGCTGCTCGCGCGTGGGGCTCATGTATGAGGGCAAACTTGTCGTCTGCGATTCTCCAGCCAATATCCGCGGCCAGTTGCAGGGCGACCTGATCGAGATTTTTCCCGAAGACTGGCACGCGGCCCATCGTCTGGCACTCACCCTGGAGGGAGTCATCGAGGCGCAAACCTACGGTGAGGCGCTACACCTGCTCGTTGACGACGGTACCAGACGGCTGTCTCAGATTCAATCCGCATTCACCAAAAATCAACTCGCCTATAAAACCGCCCGCATCGCCCCCATCCGCATGGAAGAAGCTTTTATTTCGTTGATCCGCCAGATGGAGCGCGGATGATGCGCATCGAGCAAATTTGCGCTGATAAAACAAAATCCGGAAAATCCGCGTCAGCCTTGTTCTGTTACACACACCGGTAAATATAAACCATGAACCTGCGCCATATTTGGGCCGTGACCCGTAAAGAATTTCATCATATCCTGCGTGACCGCAGCACGTTGATTTTGGTGTTGATTACACCAACGGCGCTGCTGTTGCTGATGGCTTACGCTCTCACGGTCGATATACAAAATGTGCCGATTGCAGTTTTAGATTACGATCGCTCATCGCTTTCGCGCAGTTTTGTTCAGCAAATCACCGCTGGAGAAGATTTGCAATTGTATGCCCAGGTCAGCACGCTCGACGAAATCGAGAATTTGCTGATGCACAGCGAAATTAAGGCAGCGCTGATTCTTTCGCCCGCATTTGCCAGCGACCTGTTGGCGTTGCGCGGGCTGCCATTGCAAATCATCATTGACGGCACCGAGCCGGAGAGCGGTGCTTTTGCCGTGGATCATATTGCCTGGCGCGCTGAAGAATTTATCAATACCGCCGTCGCCGACCAGATTCAGGCACTCGGCTTTTCGATTGAGTCCCTGCACCCGATTGACTTGCGCATCCGCACCTGGTTCAACCCCAGCCTGAAACCGCGCAACGACCTGATCCCCGGTCTGATTTCAATGGTCTTGGGGATGCCCGCCCTCTCCGTGGCGTTGACGCTGGCCCACGAACGCGAACATGGCACCCTGGAGCAGTTGATGGCCACACCGATCAAACGCTCGGAACTACTGCTCGGCAAGATGCTGCCCTATATCATCGTCGGGCTGGTGAATGTGATCGTGATTCCGATTGTGGCGATGCTGTGGTTCAAAATTCCTTTCAATGGCAGTTTCGCGCTTTTTTTTGTACTGTCTGCGTTCTTCCTGTTTGCTATTTTGAGCATGGGCATCATCGTAGGCGTTTTCATGCCTACCCAGGCCGCGGCGCTGGCACTCTCGTTTTTGGTGATCTTCTTCCCCGGTTTCTTTCTAACCGGGATTTTCTTCCCTGTAGCTTCGATGCCCGAAATGATGCGCATGGAAGCCCTCGGGTTACCCGGAACCCATTATGCCGTCATCACGCGCGGCGTTTTCCTACCCGGTGTGGGGCTGGAGGTACTTTGGCCGTACGCCGTGATGCTGGTCGGGCTGGGTTTCGCCTTTACGGGTGTGGCAGCGTTATTCTTCAAGAAAAAGCTCGGTTAACAGTTGAAGGTTCCGAGTTGAAGGTTCAAAGTTAGCGCAAAACCTTCAACCTGTAACTTTCAACCTTCAACACAAAGGATATGATTCGACGTATCTATTCATTAGTTGTAAAAGAATTCATTCACCTGCGCAATGATTGGTGGATGCCAGCCTTCATGCTCTTCGGCGGCGCGCTGGAATTGTTGCTCGTCGGTTGGGCGACTTCACGCCCGATGAGTAACCTGCCCCTGATGGTCTGGGATCAGGATAAAAGCCCGGCCAGTCGCCTGATTGTCACCGCTCTGGAGAATACCGGCACCTTCCGCCTGGAAGATCAGGTGGAAGGCATGGACGCCATCGAATACGCGCTTGACCGCGGTAACATCACCGCCGCAATCATCATTCCGCCCAATTATGCCGCAGAAGTTGCCAGCAAAAATGGACAACCCAGCCTGGCGGTGATTCTCAACGGAGCTGAGAGCATCCCCGCCCGCGAAGCCTTACGCGCCATTGAGGGAGTCACGCGCCAGATCGGCGAACAAATTACGATTCAGCGATTGGGTTTGGATCCTGGTACATTTGCCGGGTTTGATTTCAGCTTGCGGGTGTGGTTCAACGAAGCCCTCAGCGAAGCCCTCTACACCACCCCTGCCGAACTCGGCCTGATGCTTGAATTCACGGTGCTGCTCTTTGCGGCGCTGTCTTTCTCGCGCGAACGCGAACTCGGTACGCTGGAGCAGCTTTTGGTGATGCCCTTTTCCGCACTGGAAATCATCATCGGCAAGGCGATCCCCGTTGTTTTGGTTGGATTTTTCGATTTTGTGATGATGCTCTCGATGGTGCATTTCGCTTTCGGAATCCCGGTGAGAGGCTCGTTGCCCCTGCTATTGATTCTAGCTTTTGGCTATCTTTTGGTCGAATTGAGCAAAGGCATGGTCATCTCAGTCATGTCACACACGCAGCATCAGGCCTTTCTGCTGGTGATGCTGCTGGGTATGACCGACTTCATGTTTACCGGTTATGCCGCCCCGGTGGAGGGCATGCCGAAAGCGGCGCAGCTCTTCGCCAATCTCGTCCCGGCACATCACTGGCTTGAGATTCTGCGCGGCATCCTGCTCAAAGGTGCCGGTCTGGATGTGCTCTGGCCGCATGTGCTGGCGTTGGCTTTGTTGGGTGTCGCTATCGGTGGCTTTTCAATTCGCTACGTCCGTCGGGCATTGGATTAAAAAACAAATAACTTGCGCAACAAAACTATGAACAATAAAACTGCAGCCGTCACCGCCCGCGGGCTGACTAAACAATTCGGCGATTTCACCGCTGTCAATGGTATTAACTTTGATGTCAACCACGGCGAGATTTTCGGCTTCTTAGGCCCAAACGGATCGGGGAAGACCACCACCATCCGTATGATGTTGGGGTTGCTGCAACCCAGCGCCGGTTCAATTTCCGTTTTGGGAATGGATGCCCATAGCGATTCAGCCAACATCCGACCACGCGTGGGCTATATGTCCCAGCGCTTCAGCCTGTACAATGATTTGACGGTACTCCAGAATTTGAAATTCTATGGTTCAGCCTACGGCCTGAGTGACGACCTGCTCCCGGAGCGCATCCAGGAAGCGCTGGTAATGGCCGGGCTAGAAGGCCGTGAAAATACCAAAACCAAAGACCTTTCCGGGGGCTGGCGGCAGCGATTGGCCCTCAGTGCGGCGATCTTGCATCGTCCAGAAGTACTCTTTCTGGACGAGCCGACCGCTGGGGTTGACCCGATCTCGCGGCGCGCCTTCTGGGATTTACTCTACAAGCTGGTGACTCCATCCACCGACGCCAAAACCGTCAATGAAGGATTTCAAAAAGGGGTCACAGTTTTTGTCACCACCCACTACATGGATGAGGCCGAACACTGCCATCGACTGGCTTTCATCCAGCGCGGGGAGATGATTGCCTACGGCACTCCCGAGGAGATCAAATCAAAAAAAATGAGCGGTCAGGTGCTGGAAATTGCTCCCTCCAACGCCGTGGAAGCGGTCAAGGTACTGCGTGATGCAAAAAAATCGGGGAGACTGGTGCTCGAGGAAGTGGAACTCTATGGAGCGCTGGTGCATGTCATCGCTCCGGATATAAAAGACCTTCAAAGCCGAATCAACACCGAGCTGAGTCAGGCCAATATTCACATCGACCAGATGGAAATCATCGCCCCCTCGCTGGAGGATGTCTTCATCGCCTGTATGCGCTGAATCAAAATCATTCGCCTTTTCGTGGGAAGAATGGAGTACACATCATGACCAAATATTATGTGCCCGTATTTATACTGATTTTCGGATTTACCTTCTCCGCTTGCACGCTGCAAGCCACAGATACCACCACCATCCAGGCATCTGGTTCAATCGAGGCGGTTGAAGTCGTGATCTCCGCCGAGACAGGTGGACGCGTAGCCGAAGTATTCGTCACCAAAGGCCAAAGCGTTGAACCGGGTGATGCGCTCTTCCGTCTGGAGGATGAACAGCTCGATTCGCAGTGGAAACAGGCCGAGACTGCTTTGGCCGTGGCCCAGGCCAATTACAACCTGGTCGCCGCCGGGCAAACCGAGGCGCAGAAACAGGCTGCAATTGCCGCTGCCCATCTAAACCTGCTCACTGCCCAACAAGCGTTGGATAATCTCTACGACAATAATGCCATCGCACTTGCCCAGGCAAAGCAAGCCATAGCCGAAGCGCAGAAGGCAATTCAGGATGCCGGGCGACGTGTCAACTCCCTTTCGCAATCAGCGACGCAGGCCGACATTGATCAGGCTTTCGCCAATATGATTCTGGCAAAAGACAAACTCGATGATGCCAAAGATGACTACCAAGATTATGCCGCTAAACCGGAAGATAATCTCGAACGGGCAGCCCACCTGAGCGTCATGGCGCAAGCGCAAAAAGTATACGATGCCGCTGTGCGCCTCTACAACAATCTTAGCGGTACCGGCGACGAGATCGATATTGCCCGGGCCGAGGCCGATATGAGTATGGCGCAGGCGCTGCTGGCTCAGGCACGGAAAGATCATGATATCCTGCTCAACGGCCCCAACCCCGATGATGTGGCCTTAGCGGAGGCGCAGGTGGCGCTGGCGGAAGCACAGGTGGCGCTGGCCGGTGAAGAATTCCCCTCCCCCGAGCAATTGGCGGTTGCCCAGGCACAAGTGGATGCCGCAGCAGCCAGTCTGGATGCGATCCAAACCCAAACGAAAAAACTCATCGTCAGCACGCCGATTGGGGGCGTAGTTACTGTGCGCAATCTGGAAACCGGAGAAACAATTCAGCCCGGTTTAGCAACCCTGACGATCAGCCAGATCGAGCGCCTGACGGTGACAGTATATATCCCCGAAAATCAGTACGGGCAGATCAATCTTGGGGACACAGCCAAACTCAAAGTCGATTCGTTCCCGTTGCAAAGTTTCGATGCGGTCGTCACGCGCATCGCCGACCGCGCCGAATACACGCCACGCAATGTTCAGACGCAGGAAGAACGCCAGACCACCGTCTACGCCGTCGAATTACAAGTAGAGGATCCGGATGGCAAACTGAAACCCGGAATGCCCTCGGATGTTGTCTTCGGAGAATAACGGCGGGCAGTTTTCAACTACAGCGACATAAATGACAAAACTCCAAACCTTGACGCCGTTCCGCTCCCGTGCAATAATGAAATTGTTATCCGCAGAAAAGGAGTAACTTATGGCCGAGAAAAATTCCGCCAATCCATCTTGCAAGAAATATATTTCTGACGATACACGCAAACACTTGAAGAAAGCCCGCAAAGAAATGCGCAAAAGCATGGAAGTTCTCTTTCCCCCAGAATTTCTGGAACATCGTCAGGCGGCTCGCCGCGAAATGCTACTGGTCGCCCGCGGCATGCTGGATGCTGCCCTCGAACACATCGAAGAATAATCTTAATCCACCACAAAGGGCACCAAGAAACACGAAGGTTTTTATCTTTCCTTCGTGAATCTTGGTGTCTTTTGTCGTTAATACCCTAGCGTCGCCGCGGCCTGCGGAGCAGCGCCCAAATCAGCGCCAGTAGCGCAGCGCCCAACAGCACCTCCCCCACCACGATTTCCCCAGCCAAATAAACCTGCACACCCGCCATCAGTAGCGCCGAAAAAACCAGCGCGGCCATCAGGCGCGCCAATCCCGCCTCTAACCGCCGTAGGTGATCGTTCAATTCGGGAACGCGCACCTGCATTTGCCCCTTTTCCATGAGGGCCAGCGTGCGTTCCAGGCGTTTGGGTAACACCAGACCGGTTTTGAGCAAATCCACGGCCTCATCGCGCCAAAATTCCCAGCCGCCGCGCATCTCCTCGGCGATTAACTCCTTGGTCACAGGGGCAATCGCATCCCACAGGTTGAAATCCGAATCCAGGCCGGTACACATGCCCGAAAGGATCGCCACACAGCGTCCCAGCAGAATCAAATCTTCCGGAATCTGAAAAGGCATATCGTAAATTAATTCCCGGAATTCAACTGCCAGTTCGCGGATTTCGTCATAATCAATCTGGGTCAACTCGCCCATACTCTTGCCGCCAAAGCGCTCAAACATCACCTGATCGGCTTTTTCGATCAATTCCGTGTCGGCCTGGGGCAGCAAAACACCCATTTTTTGATAGGCTTTGAGCAATCGGGCCGCATCTTGTGTGCCTGCACCAATCACACCCTCACGCAATCCGGCGCGCATATTGGGTGGCACGCGCCCCACCATACCAAAATCCACGAAGGTCAGTCGCCAGCTCCCATCCTGGTTGGGGCAGACAAATAAGTTCCCTGGGTGCGGGTCGGCGTGGAAGAATTCGTGGGTGAAAATCTGCTCCATATACACATCAAAAAGTCGCTGAGCGACCTCACCACGATCAATCCCTGCGGCGCTAATCGCATCATAGTCTGTGATTTTGATGGCGAATACATCTTCCAACGTCAACACCCGGCGCGTAGTTTGCGGCCAGAAAACACGCGGCACACACACATCCGGGCGATTGGCAAAGTTCACCCCAAAAGTTTCCGCATTGCGCCCCTCGGCAAGATAATCGATCTCTTCATAAAGAATGCGGGCGAATTCATCTAGCAAGGCGGGCACATCCGCGCGGCGACGAATGGGATTGTACCGCCGAATCCAGCGGCCAACAGTGCGCAAAGCGGCTAAATCGGTTTGGATAATTTGTTCGATATGGGGGCGCTGAATCTTGACAACTACTTTGCCAGCAAAGACGGGATCACCTTCGGGGTTGGTTGAATCCGCTCCGTGCTGTGGGTTAGCATTCAACAAGGCGCGGTGGACTTGCCCCAGAGATGCCGCCGCCAACGGTTCGCTATCAAAGAATTCAAAATACTGGTTTAGCGGACCGCCCAATTCCGCTTCAGCCAAACGGCGGATTTCATTAAAATCTTCCGGTGGAACTTCATCCTGCAACCCGGCCAATTCGTTGGTAACAACTTCGGGGAGCACGTCCACTCGCGCCGAAAGGAATTGCCCGGCTTTGATCAGCACACCGCCCATTTCGATGGCCAGCTTGCGGTATGAAACCGCGATGCGGCGCAAGCGTTCGTTACGTGTTTTTCGCGCCCAGCGCTTAAAACCCAGGCGCAAGAGCAAAATATCCCACCAGAAAATACTGGCGATAACCCGAAAAAAATAGAAGGTAATGCGGCGATAGCGTGCTCGTAACATAAGCTTTTTCCTATACAGCAATATTCAGGTGACTGTCACCTGATTGCTTTTATAATTCTCCAATTTCTACGAAAACATCACTCTCATCCGCGGCACGGCGTTCCCCAGCTCGCGCCCCCAGCCATGAGATCAGCAGAGCAATTGCGTCAACGCCTATCTCATCCACCGGGCCGGGAATCGTACCCCCCAACAGCGCGTAAAGTGCTGCCGCCAGCAAAGGAATTAATACCCACTTTGGCGTTTTGGCGTTCTTGCGCAGCGCCAGTGCATACGAGAGCAGCGCTCCGGCGGCAGTGGCGGCGGCATCATCGACCTGGAGGGGAAAATCCGGCAATATAGTATACAACCCACCGAACAGAAATGGCAAGCTGGTAGCCAGCCAGGACAAATCTCGCACGCTCCACAAGGAGAGTACACCGGCGATAAATAATGCTGCAAAAATACCGACCATCAACAAAATGCCAGTTTGCGCATCCCAGCGCCACCAACCATACGCCAGACCAGCCAGCGGCAGACTCAGCGCGGCCAGAAAAAAGAAGAAAGCCAGGATTGTTTTTAATTTATCAGACATGGTGGTCTCCAGTGGGCAATGGGCAATGGGCAATGGGCAATGGGCAATGGGCAATGGGCAATGGGCAGTAATAATTGTACTTCACAATGCTACAGAGAAGACAGAGGATTGTTCCAAACTGTCATGAGGGTTGCCCAGATACCCAAGACAAAAGATAACGTAATAGTATTGGCTCCACTTCAAAAAAGCCTCGCCAGCGGAGTGCGTTGGCGAGGCTTAAACTTGTTACCTTGTAACTTGAGCTACAACCCCAAACTGGCGTAAATTCGTTTCAAATCCACATGCGAATTCAGCAATGCCTGGAATTGTTCCAGTTTGGCAGTTTGACCGAGACGGGTTTTACCAAAGACATTATCAATCGACTCGATGGTTTCCATAGTATTTCCGGCAACCAATAGCACCGGCACGCCCATTTGGTCGGCCTGTTTGATGATCAGCGGGCTGGGGCGTAGATTGCCGGTCAGCACCAGGCAGGTGGTGGATGTTTCCAGGGCGGCCAGTTGAATATCGGTGCGGTCGCCGCCGGTGATGACGGCTTTGTTGCGTTGCTTGCGGAAGCGGCTCAGGGCGGCTTCGGCGGTCATAGCGCCAACGGTCAGATTTTCGATGACGGCGTCGGTGGTTTTGGTTTCGGTGAGAACATGGGCATCTAGCACTTCGAGCAATTCTTCGACCGATAAGGAGGCCAGCGCTTTTACCTCGGGGAGTACACCGAGTACAGGAATCTGATGCGCTTCAAAATAAGGGCGAGCGACTTCTTCGACGAATTCAGCGGCATCCACCGGGACGCGGTTGATAATGATACCGCTAAGTGAATCGCCCAGGCGGAAACGCGCCGTCAGGGCATCATCCATCAGGCGCACGTTGTCGCGATATTTGACCAGTACCAGCACTTTACTTCCCAATTCGGCAGCGACCTGTGGAGTGGGCAGACCCATCACATAGCCTTCCCGCAGACTGCCACCACCCTCGAGCAGCAGGACATCCTGCCCTTCCGCCGCCTTGGCAGCCGCGGCACGCACTTTGGGCATCAGATCATCTGTGATTTCCCCTTTAACATATTCGCGCAGCAGCTTCGCTGTTACCACCACAGGCGATAAATCAGCGGGAGCTACGGCCAACCCCAGGGCTTGTTTGACGAAGGCCGCATCCTCATCGGCAATCTCCCCGCCAATTCGCCAGGGCTGCAAACTGAGCGGTTTTAAATAGCCAACCTGAAAACCATCCTGCAACAAGCGCTTTCCCAGCGCCAGGCACATGGCAGTTTTACCGGAGTACCGTTCAACAGAGGTTATATATAACGATTTCATCACTTTCTCCTCTACTTCTTCAACACTAAACGCATATCAATGGCAATCGCCCCTTGCCCTTGCGGGTAAACGATCAGGGGGTTGATGTCCAACTCGATAATTTCGGGGAAATCAATCACTAACTGGCCGATCCGCAACAAGGCATCCATAATGGCGGCTTTATCGACTGGCGGCTGCCCGCGCACGCCATCCAGCAGCGCATGGGCACGGATTTCGCTGAGCATATTTTCGGCATCGCGCACCGTAAAAGGCGCAATGCGGAAGGTGACATCTTTCAAGGTTTCTACATAAATGCCGCCCAACCCGAAGGTGACTAGTGGCCCAAACTGCGGATCGCGGTTCATACCGACCAGCACTTCCACGCCACCGGGAGGCGCCATCTCTTGCACCTGACAGCCCCAAAGACGCGCTTCGGGTAAATAGCGTTCGGCCCGGTAGGTCATCAACTCAAAGGCGTCGCGCACTTCTTCGGCATTGCGCAAACCGACTTTGACACCGCCGATATCCGTTTTGTGAAGAATATCAGGCGAGGCAATTTTGAGCACTACCGGGAAACCCATCGCTGAGGCCATTTCCACGGCCTCATCCGGGGTGGATGCCAGCCGCGAATCGGGCGCTTTCAGGCCGTAGGCCAATAGAATGTCGCGGGCTTCGGCATCGCCAATCGAAAAACGGCCTTCGTTGCGCACACGATCGAAGAGATCAACGATAACATTTTGTTGAACATCGAAATGGGCATATTCTGAGGCCGGGCGGGTTTGAATCTGGCGGTAGCGCGACATGGCCTTGAAGGCACTGGCGGCTCGCTCCGGAAATGGGTAATTGGGCACATCGTATTCGGCAAGAATGTCAATTCCTGCGGCAATTTTGGCCTCCCCCATAAAACAGGTCAGCACAGGTTTATCCAATCGCAGTGCCAACTCGCCAACTACTTTGGCAGTTTCCTTAATTTCGGTCATTGCCTGTGGTGTAAGCACCACCAGCAAGCCATCCACATTGGGGTCGGCGGCCACTTTTTCGAGGGCAAACGCATAGCGGTCGGCGCGTGCGTCCCCCAGCACATCGACAGGGTTGGCGGAGCTGGCCGCGCCGGGTAGAAATTCCTCCAGCGAGAGCTTGGTTTCCAATTCAAAACGCGCCAACGACATGCCGGCGTGCTCCAACGCATCAGTTGCCAAAATCCCGGGGCCGCCAGCGTTGGTAATAATTGCGATGCTGTCACCCCGCAGATTGGGCTGATAACCCAACGCCAGAGCAATATCGAAAAGTTCTTCCATCGATTCGGCGCGGATCACACCGGCCTGACGGAATGCAGCTTGGTACGCTTGCTCGGAACCTGCCAATGAACCCGTATGCGAAGAAACTGCACGCGAGCCTGATTGCGTCACACCTGATTTTATCGCCACAACTGGTTTCTTGAGGGTGACTTCATGCGCCACGCGGATAAATTCTTCGCCGTTGGGCAACCCCTCGCTATAGATCAGAATCACCTTCGTGGCAGGATCATCGACCCAGGCGGCCAGCAAATCAATTTCGCTAACGTCGGCTTTATTGCCCAGGCTGACAAATTTTGCCAATCCCAGGCGTCCGGCTTGCGCCCAATCCAGAATCGCCGTACCCAACGCACCCGACTGCGACATAAAGGCCATCGGGCCGCGGGGAGGCGTGCCCGCCGAAAAGGAGGCATTCAGCGGCGTATTCGTATCAATCACACCCAGGCAGTTCGGCCCGATCAGGCGAATGCCATACTCGGTAGCAATTGTCATCAACTCGCGCTCGCGCTCCAAACCTTCCATTCCAGCTTCGCGGAAACCCGCACTAATCACAATCGCCGCGGGGATACCTTTCTCGCCACACACCCGCAGCGCATCCGGCACAGAAGGGTATGGAATCACAATCACGGCCAGGTCAATTGCTCCGGGGACATCCATCACCGAAGCATAGGCCGGGAGGCCAAGAATTTCATCGGCCTTTGGATTGATCGGATACACAGCGCCTTTCTCGATATAGCCACCCTCCACCAAATTATGCAATACAGCAAAACCTAGTTTCTCAGGGTCACGCGAGGCGCCGATCACCGCCACAGAGGACGGTTCAAAAAAGAGATTTAGCATACCAACATAGCCTCCAAACAAACGATCCTACTAAATAATTCCAACGCGCTATAAGGCCAAATGACTATTATAGTGGATTATCGGGTAATTCGATTAGAAATTTTTTCACGAATGGAGCCTGACATCTGTACCTCAACAGGCGAAGCGGACGCGCTCGAGGGTGATTCTACAAAAAAGGGCGGCGCTCAGGTAGTTGGATTCACGTCGATAAGGCCA
>CALCSH010000033.1 GCA_937893815.1 uncultured Anaerolineae bacterium
GGGGCTTTCTTCGTCCTTTTCTATACCTGGCCGCTGAAATATATCGCCCTGGGAGAAATCGCTGTTCTGATCGTATGGGGGCCGCTGATGATCGGCGGCGGTTATTATGCCATCAGCGGGGTCTGGGACTGGAATGTCGTCATTGCCGGTTTGCCCTATGCGCTGGGCGTAACCGGTGTCATTTTTGGAAAACATATCGATAAATACGAAGTTGACAAAGCCAAAAAAATTCACACCCTTCCGGTGCTGTTAGGCGAAAAACTGGCTCGCTACACAATGGTAAGCATGCTAATCCTGCAATATATCGCCGCGATCTATTTAATCGTGACCGGGTTTTTCACCCCTGTGCTGCTCTTGATTGCCCTGGCATTGCCCGCCCTCTTCGAGATTTGGCCGATGTTCAAAAAGCCTAAGCCCGCCGAGAAACCTGCCGATTACCCCGATGTCTGGCCAAATTATTTCGTCGCCGGTGCGTTTGTACACAACCGTCGCTTTGGGGTCTGGTTCCTGTTGGCACTGATTGTGGATACTATACTCAAGCACTTCATTTTGTAATGCCCCTAAACTTTCGCAGAATTTGTACAAAAAGGGTATCGAAACAGCTTTGCTGCTCCGATATCCTTTTTGGCGTTATACTTATTTTATGATCACACCGGCTTCCCTCCCACACCCTTTTTTCGCGCTCACAGAATCGAATGCCACACTGGAAGAACTTGGCGGCAAGGGACTGAATCTCATCAAACTGGCGCGGGCCAACTTCCCTGTGCCCAATGGATTTATCATTCCTACCGCCTGTTACCGGGAATTCGTCCAAGAAAATGGGCTGGATGATTTTATTCAAGGAAAACTGGCCGCGGCAGATTGCTCAAGCCCCGAGGCGTTATCTGCCATTTCAAAGGAAATTCGGACTCAGTTTGAGTTGGCGGCTGTTCCCCAGGCAATTCCCTACGCCCTGGAGATCGCCTGGCGCTGGCTCGGCGCGCACCCCGTGGCGGTGCGCTCCTCGGCTACTGCTGAAGATTTACCCGATCTGTCTTTCGCCGGGCAGCAAGACACATTTCTTAATATCATTGGCGATGAAGCTTTGCTTCAGGCCGTCGTGCAATGCTGGAGCAGCCTATGGACGGCGCGCGCCATCGGTTACCGCAGCCGCAATCATATCTCGCATCAGGATGCTGCCCTGGCGGTTATTGTGCAGAATATGGTGCAAAGCCAGGCTTCAGGCGTGCTCTTCACCGCCAACCCGCTCAACGGATGCCGCAACGAAATCGTCATCGACGCCACGCTGGGGCTGGGTGAAGCCCTGGTCGGCGGGCATGTCGAGCCGGATCATTATGTTGTCAATCACGCAGGTGGGACACACCTTGAAGGTGCATCCCACCTTAAAATCACTCACAAATCGCTGGGCAGCAAAGCCACTATCATTACGGGCAACCCCGCCGGGGGCGTAGAAATCCGCCCCGTCAAAGCCGACCAGCTTCAGGCCATCCCCGATGACATCATCCTAGAACTGGCAAAACTCGGTCAACGGATTCAGACCCTTTATGGCTTTCCCCAAGATATTGAATGGGCCTATCTCCCCTCTCCCGCCGGGAGAGGGGCCGGGGGTGAGGACGAACTCCACATCCTCCAATCTCGTCCGATCACTTCGCTCTTCCCGCTGCCCGAAAACCTACCGATGGAACCATTGCGCTTAATGATTGGCTTCCACACCGTGCAGGGCATCATGGAGCCGCTCACGCCGCTGGGTCAGGATGTGATGAAACTGGTGCTGACCGGCGGCGGGCGGCTGTTTGGGCTGGAACACACCATTGAGAGCCAGCGCGCGTTTTTCTCGGCGGGCGAGCGCCTGTGGATCAATGTGACGCCGATTTTGCGCTCGCCGCAGGGCCACAAAGCCTACCCGGTCGCCATCCGCTCGATTGACCCCGGCGTGGCGCAGATCAGCGCCGAGTTGGCCGATGACCCGCGTTTTGCGCCCATTCCCGGGCGGCCCAACTTGCGTACAATTAGCAGGCTGGCCGGTTTTGTAGTGCCCTTCATCGGGCGTGTGATCCGCATTCTAATCTCGCCGGAAAAACGAACCCGCAACGTTCGGCAGGCGTTTGATGCCCAGGTGCAACAAACCCAGGCACAGGGGCAGCGCGGGGGAGATATCTGGCAGAGATTTGCGGGCCGCATGACGCTGCTTCACGAGGCCAAATTCCTGTTTTCCGATTTTGTCATTCCCCAGGGCATTCCGCCGGTTGTGGCCGGGATGGCGCCGTTCTTCGGCATTTTGCAGCGCTTCAGCCTGACTGTGGCCGGTCAAAATGACGACCCGCAATTCAACACGCTCT
>CALCSH010000034.1 GCA_937893815.1 uncultured Anaerolineae bacterium
ACCCGCCACACCCCCAAATCTGGGCTTTACCTTGCGAAATCTCAGAGACCCTGAATAGTAAAATAATACTAGAAGATTCAAAAGATGAAATCCAATGAATAAGGTACAATTTACATATCCCACTCAATCTTTACCGGGGAGATAAATCCTATGGAAGGAAAAATTAAAAACGTCGTTTCTGGAGCTTTAGTTATTGACAAGCCCGTTGGGCTGACATCGCACGATGTGGTCAAAATCGTCCGTCGGGGCACAAATATCCGCCGCGCCGGGCATACGGGCACGCTTGATCCGCGCGCCTCGGGCGTGCTGGTTGTTCTCGTGGGCCCAGCTGTTCGTTTGAGTGAATATATCGCTGCGGATGATAAGCGGTATCAGGCAACTGTGAAATTAGGCGCGTCAACCGACACCTACGATTCGGAGGGGCGCATCACTCACACAGCTCCATTTGAGCATATCACGGAGGATCACTTCCTCACGTTGTTAAAAAGCTACGAAGGCACAACGCTACAAATGCCGCCCGTTTATTCTGCCATCAAGGTACAAGGCAAACCTGCCTACAAACGCACGCGCGATGGTGAAGAAGTTGAACTAGAACCTCGCGAGATCGATGTTTACACACTCGATTTGCTCGAATGGGCGCCCCCCGAAGCCGTACTCGATGTCTATTGCTCATCTGGCACCTATGTGCGCTCACTCGCCAATGATATCGGCGAAGACTTACAAACCGGCGCACACTTGATCGGCCTGCGCCGTACGAAAAGCGGATTCTTCACCTTGCGCCACGCGGTACGTTTGCGCGATCTGCAGGATGCATTCCTCTCAGGAGATTGGTACCGTTACTTAATTCCCGCATCGGAATTATTGCCTGATTGGCCAGTGGTTGAACTCGATCAGGAAACTGTCGAAAAAGTTTCTTTTGGTCATCGCATTCCGGCAGGCACCAATCCCGAAATGACTGAAGAAGGTATGACCCGCGCCATCAGCGAACAGGGTGATTTGGTTGCATTGCTCAGCTTCGACGAGCAAAAACGCGAATGGCTGCCGAAGAAAGTATTCTTCCAGACCTAAACCGTACCACACTATAAACGCTACATGTATACGCCAAAATAAACATGTGGGGCGCTCTGCCTACACATGTTTATTTTCAGGCTTCTTACCACACAGCGAAAACAAAAACTCACAATGCAGCACTTCTGGTCCCTTGACGAAGTCCAATTGGATGGCGCGTGGCTTACCATTGGCTCGTTCGACGGTGTCCACCTAGGGCATCAAAAAGTAGTACGCGAGCTTGCGGCTGGAGCCCATCAAAGCCACTCACCGGCCGTTGTTCTCACCTTTTTCCCCCACCCCGCTGTGGTTCTGCGCGGGCACGATTATCCCTTTTACCTCACAACCCCCGAAGAAAAAGCGCGCCTACTCGGTGATCTCGATATTGATGTTGTTATCACCTACCCCTTCAACAAGGAAGTAGCCGCCACCTCCGCCCAGGATTTTATGCGCAAGCTGCACCAGCACTTGCGCATCCGTCATTTGCAAATTGGTCACGATTTTGCGCTGGGGAAAAATCGGGCTGGCAACTTCCACACGCTAACCAGCATGGGCGTCGAAATGGGTTTTACGGTACGCCGCACCGAAGCACTCAGCAGCCAGGAACAAACCATCTCATCCAGCCGTATCCGCTTTATGCTGGGGGCAGGGCAAGTGGCCGAGGCCGCTACGCTGCTGGGTAGAGCTTTTTCCGTGGAGGGCAAGGTTATACTGGGAGATCAACGCGGCGCCACACTCGGATTTCCAACCGCCAATCTGGAGATTTGGGCCGAACAAACCATCCCGGCGGCGGGTGTTTACGTTTGCCGTGCGCATTGGGCAGGCCAAACCTGGGGAGCAGTGACCAATATTGGTGTGCGTCCCACCTTTGAGAGCGAACCGGTCAACCCCCGCATTGAAGCGCACCTGCTCGACTTTCAGGGCAATCTTTATGGGGAATCCATTCAATTAGAATTTATCGAACGGCTGCGCGGCGAACAGCGTTTTCCCAATGTGACAGCACTGGTCAAGCAAATCCAGCAAGACAGCCAGAAAGCCCGCCAAATTCTCGGCGCTTGACAGGCTGGCGCGGCGCGATATACTTCATCTACAATTTATCTGCACGGGGAGCCTGGTGTTGCCGGGCTGAGAGGAGTGCCACAAGCGCTCGACCCGATCACCTGATCCGGATCATACCGGCGGAGGAATCGCAGTCACGACATCAAAAACCCTCTGCTCATTGGCGGAGGTTTTTTTATGCGTGTGATTATTTTTGCGAATGGGGATTATTTGCCTCAGGGGGAACCTTTGCCCAGTGATGTATTGATAGCTGCCGATGGCGGTGCCCGCCACCTGATGAAACTCGGACTCACTCCGGGGTTGGTGATTGGCGACCTGGACTCACTGTGTGCCTTTGAGCGCGTGGCGCTTGAAGAAGCTGGCGCAGAGATCATCGCTTACCCCCCTCGCAAAGATCAGACCGATCTGGAACTGGCGCTGAAAAAAGCACGAGAATTCCACCCCGATGAAATTGTAATTTACGGCGCGCTCGGCGCACGCTGGGATATGACATTCGCCAACCTTTTGCTGCTCGCTCACCCGACGCTGGGATGTCAGAATGTGCGCCTGATTGACGGCTCACAAGAATTGCGGCTACTGCGAGGCGGTAACCACACCACTATTGATGGCTCGCCCGGCGATACGCTCTCATTAATCCCGTTGAGCGGCGATGCCGTTGGTATTGCATCGATCGGGCTGGAGTATGCTCTGAATGAGGACACGCTGTTTTTTGGCGCGGCGCGCGGTGTCAGCAATCTGCTGCTCGACGAACAAGCAATTGTAACGCTCCGTGAGGGGTTATTGCTTGTGGTTCATATTCGGAAAGATCGATGATGGAGAACGGAAGGCGGAGGTATCGTATCTCAATTGCCTCGCCGTATTCACAATTTTTGGAGATTCTGATGAAATATAAATTTTTAGTACTACTGATGTTCACCACTCTGCTGGCAGCTTGCACTCCGAAAGGGCCGCAAACCCTGACAGTGATGACACACGACTCATTTGCCGTATCCGAAGAATTGGTTTTAGCTTTCGAAGCCAAAAATAATGTAGATGTGCAGTTTATCGGCGCGGGTGATACCGGCACCGCTGTCAACAAAGCCATCCTGGCAGGTGATAAACCCCTGGCAGATGTTTTCTACGGCGTTGATAACACCTTCCTCGGACGGGCATTGTCCGAAGGTATCTTCGAAGTCTATGGCTCTCCCCTGCTGGCCGACATCCCTGACGAATTTGAGCTAGACCTTGAACAACATGCCCTGCCCGTCGATTACGGCGATGTATGCTTGAATTATGAACTCGCCTATTTCGAACAAAACAATCTTACCCCACCTGAAACCCTCGAAGATTTGCTAAAACCAGAATATAGCGGCATGCTGGTCGTTGAAAATCCTGCCACATCTTCACCTGGGCTGGCCTTTCTCTTCGCGACCATCGGGCATTTCGGCGAAGATGGTTATCTTGATTACTGGCGAGGCCTGCTAGTCAATGATCTCAAAGTCGTCAACGATTGGGAGACAGCCTACTATGGCGAGTTCAGCCAATGGGGTGGCACACGCCCGATCGTGGTCTCATACAGTTCCAGTCCGGTCTTTGAGTACCTGTTCGCCGAAGAACCACTGGATGCGCCACCTACTGCAGCCGTTATCGGCGCGGGAAGCTGTTTCCGACAAATTGAATTCGTGGGCATCCTGCGGGGTACGCAGAAACGTCAATTGGCTGAAAAATGGGTCGATTTCATGCTCTCCCCGGAATTTCAGGCCGATATTCCTTCACAAATGTATGTATTCCCGGTCAATGCCAACATCGTTCTGGATACAACCTACCAGCAATTTCTTGCCATCCCGCAATCACACGCCTTCGTCTCACCCGAAGAGATTAGCACCCAGCGCGAGAAATGGATCGCGGCCTGGACGGAGGTAGTGCTCAGATAATCAGTATCCAGTACGCAGATTTTCGTACTGGATACTGAATACTGCAACGGAAAAAATGCCGCGCAAATACACACGTACTGCCCTCCTCTGGCTCCTGCCACTCACCTTCCTGGCGATATTCTATTTCTTTCCGCTGGGGAGTATGCTGAATTTGAGTCTGGCGCGCGCAAAAGAGAACGCATCACCCTTTATCGAGGTGGCGACCTCGCGCGCCTTGCGTGGCGTGATTGGCTTTACTTTCTGGCAAGCCGGGCTTTCTACGGCGCTCACGCTACTGATTGGGTTGCCAGGGGCGTATCTACTGGCGCGCTTCCAGTTCCGCGGCAAATCTCTGCTACGCGCCCTGACCGGCGTGCCTTTCGTAATGCCCACGCTAGTAGTGGCGGCGGCCTTCAATGCCCTACTGGGGCCGCATGGCTGGATCAATACCTTGTTGATACAGGCCTTTAAGCTCGATGCCCCGCCGATAGCATTCATCCACACGTTCACGGCGATCCTTACCGCACACATCTTCTATAACCTGACGATTGTGCTGCGCATGGTGGGTGATTTTTGGGCACATCTGGACTCTAGGCTGGCAGATGCCGCGCGCGTATTGGGAGCCAGCCGCCTTCAGGCATTTTTTCAGATCACGTTGCCTTTACTCACACCCGCCATCAGCGCAGCGGCATTGCTGGTCTTCATCTTCGATTTCACTTCCTTTGGCGTGATCCTGATCCTCGGCGGTCCTACATTTTCCACCCTCGAAGTTGAAATTTATTATCAAACCATCAGCCTCTTCAACCTACCGCTCGCGGCGGCATTATCCCTGGTGCAGTTACTTTTCTCATTGGTGATGACTGTGCTCTACTCGCGTCTCTCCGCCAGTCTCAGCCGCCCCATGAATTTACAAACGCTCCAACAAAGCCAGAAACCCATCCACAGTTTCAAGGCGCGCCTTTTCGCTGGTTTGTGGATATTTCTCCTGTTGGCAATCACCATCACCCCACTGCTGGCGCTGGCCGCACAATCGGTAAGCTCCCTCGATCTGCAAAATCAGCATGGGATTACATTAACTTTCTACCGCGAACTCTGGCATAACCGCCCCGATTCGCTCTTCTACGCGGCTCCATCGGCAGCGATTGGCGTTTCATTGGGATACGCCGCACTTACGGTGCTATTCGCCCTCGGGTTAGGATTCCCTGCCGCCTGGGCACTCTCACGACAACGTCATTCGCCGCTCAATCGCCTGCTGGATCCGCTGCTAATGCTGCCCCTGGGCACTTCCTCGGTCACCCTGGGACTTGGCTTCATTGTCGCGCTCTCGCACCCGCCATTGGATTTGCGCGCGTCTCCGATCTTGATTCCCTTAGCGCACACGCTGGTCGCGTTTCCCTTTGTGGTGCGCAGTCTGGTTCCCGCGCTGCAAAGCATTCAGCCGCGCTTGCGGCAAGCCGCAGCCACCCTGGGCGCAACACCCATGCAGGTGTTTCGTCATATTGATCTGCCGCTGATTGGCCGTGCGGCACTGGTCGCCGCCACTTTTGCATTCACGATTTCGATTGGCGAATTCGGCGCGACTTCGCTACTCTCACGCCCTGAATACCCCACGCTGACGGTAATGATCTACCGCCTGCTCTCACGTCCCGGTGCGCTAAATTACGGTCAGGCACTGGCACTAAGTACCAGCCTGATGCTGATGAGCATCGTCGGGATGCTGGCTATCGAAAAACTGCGTTTGGCCGAGATCGGTGAGTTTTAATTTTTTGGGTCTCTGAGATTTCGCAAGGTAAAGCCCAGATTTGG
>CALCSH010000035.1 GCA_937893815.1 uncultured Anaerolineae bacterium
TCGCCCGCTTCACACCCCCAAATGCGGGGTTTCTCACGGCAGTTCCCAAAGAGCCCGGCTTTGGTTTTCTTTTCTGACAGATTTGATAACAGTACTGCCGTCCCATTTGCGATATTTTAAGGTTATGTGTATAATGATTTATGCCAAGGTGAAATTAATTAGTAGGGGGCTTTTTATTGAGGAATAAGTGATATTTGATGACAACAAAGATACTTTGTATTGAAGGCAAATATGCAGGAACTCAGCTTTTTGTGACCCAATTGCAGAAAAAGGGTTATGTGGTGACGAATGTATCCACAGGTAAAGATGCACTAGCCTTATTGAATGGTGAGAAATTCAATATCGTCATGATCAATGCCCCCTCGATGCGCACAACGGGAGTGCGTATTTGCCAGTCGTTGCGTGAGCGCTTGCCGAAAATGCCGATCATTTTGATTGCAGCAGATGGGGATGATGAAGTGGTCGAAGAAAATTGCGCCAATATCATTTTACCTTTGCCCTTCACGGTGCGCAAATTACACAATCGTGTCAAGGCGCTATTGCCACTGCAAAGTTCCAGCCGTCTAAAAACCGGGCAAATCACACTCGATTTAGAGCAGCACCATGTGCGCTGTCAGGATCGTAAAACCCATATCACGCCACGGCTTTCCGCTATTCTAGAAGTGCTGATGCGCCGGGCGGGTGAAGTGGTCAAACGCGAAGAACTTTTCAAGCAAGTGTGGGATACAGATTTTACCGACGATACGCGCACGCTGGATGTGCATATCAGTTGGTTGCGCAAAGCGATTGAAGAAGACCCCCGCAAACCGAAATTCCTAAAAACCCTGCGCGGTGTCGGGTATCGTTTGGACGTTTAAATATTCACGATCGCAGATTCCCCGTTAATTTTTGTCAGCCGCACGCAGATCTTTCCATCCCCATCGGGTAGTTTTAATACCGTGGGGATTTTTCCTTTACGGAGTGGGCGCGCCGCCTGGATGGCGCTATGGAAAATCTCACCATCCCAGGCAGGATCGATCTCCCAATAGTCAATTCCCTCGCTGGAAGATTCATCCAACTGTATAGTGGAAACCCCGCATTCGCTCAGAATGGATAGCGGTTCATCGAGATGCAGCTTGCCTTCAGGGATGCGCGAATGAGATTCGCGCTGAATGGCAGTCGCCGTTCCCGGAAGGGAGACCAATCGGTTGCGCGTTGTCTGAATGGCCCGCCACTGAGCATCGCTGGCGATGAATTTTCTTCCCAATCGCGCCGCCACGAGCGGCGTCGTTCCAGATCCACAAAAAAAGTCGGCCACAATCTCACCAGGGTTGGAAGAAGCCAGAATGATGCGCTCCAGCAGAGCTTCGGGTTTTTGCGTGGGGTAACCGGTGCGTTCGTTATGCAGCCGCGCCACCACCGGGAAATACCACCAATCTTCGGGTACTTTGCCGCGCTTCAAATCGGGCACTTTGCCAAATCCTGCTTTGGGCGATGACTGGAATGTTCTGACCGTATTGGGATTATATGGCTGGCGTATAGCATCTACATTGAAGGTGTATTTGTTGCTTTTCGTGTAGGCCAGAATGGTATCGTGCTTACGATTGAAGGCCGTGCGGATGGGGGAAGGGCCATGATAGGTCCAGATGATTTCGTTGAGTAAACGGTCTGCACCAAAGATTTCATCCAGCAGCAGGCGGGCGTAATGATTGGCGTGCCAGTCGAGGTGCAAATAAAGCGTGCCGCTTGGAGCCAGCAGACGGTGCATCAATGCCAGCCGCGGGTAGAGCATATCGAGATAGGCATCGATATTGGTCCAATGGTCGGTATAGCCTTCACTGAGTTGCCATTCTTCGGGGCGGCGTGAATCTTCGCCGCGCCCCACGCGAGCTGTGAAGCGCCGGTTGGTGAAAAATGGTGGGTCGGCATAAATCAGGTGAACACGCCCCTCATACTCAGGCAGCAACGCCGATATTGCAGCCAGGTTATCGCCGAAGATAAGCCGGTTTTCTACCGCTGTGCCCGGGTATCCTTCTCCCTGGGGGTAAAGAATACTATCCGTATGCAGGCTGGCAGGGATGGGGGCGGGCAGAGATTTTGAGTCCCAGGTGAGTTGTGGCATGAGGAAAGTGATACCTGGCAGGTTTTTATAACCTGCCAGGTCGAAGTTTACTTAGCGTACGAATTTCCAAATAGTGGGCAACAGCGCACCCGCCATCAGTATTTTAATGGCGTCGCCGAGCAGGAAAGGATAGAATCCCAACGCCAGCGCCTGATGGAGATTATTCAGGTTTAGCGCCAGCCAACTGATACCCACAAAATAAATGAGGGCCTCACCGATGAGAAATGGCAACAAAGCGGTACGAAAATCACGCTCCAAACCGCGTTCAGCCATCAGACCGACGACATAAGCCGCAATCACAAAGCCGATCAGATACCCTCCGGTGGCACCAGTCAGGTAGGAAAGGCCATGCGCAGTGCCCGCGAAGAACGGCAAGCCAATCACACCCATAATAACATAGAGCAATAGACTGCTGACGCCGCGGCGTGCGCCCAGGGCAGTCCCGACCAGCAATACTGCCAGAGTTTGCCCGGTTATGGGTACCGGCGAGAAGGGTAAAAAGATGCGGAATTGTGCAGCGGCTGCGACCAGGATACTGCCGCCGAGGACGAGCATTAGATCTCGTACCAGACGATGGGTGTTTGGCAACAGTCGTTGGCTGAGGGTGGGGGCGAGAGTTGTCATCATGATTGATTTATCCTTGTGAATGCAGTTGAGCAAGATGAATGGTGGACTTGTTTATCTTCGGACTTAAATATTGCTATGGAAGTCTACAAAAAGCGTGAAAGTACTTCCGCACCCTTTTTTGCGACATAATTTTCAATCTACTTGAATTTTGCTTTCAATAAATCTTCGAGCGTGGGCTGGCCGATCTCTTGCAGTTCATAGCGCACGCGTTGAGTAGGTTTGTTGATGGTTAGTAGTTTTCCCAGGTCGATGGGTGTGCCGATAATGACCAGATCAACATCGATATTGTTGATGGTTTGTTCCAGTTCTTTCATCTGGACGTCACCATAGCCCATCGCGGGGAGTACGTTGCCCGTGGTAGGGTATTTTTCATAGGTGGCCTTGATCGTGCCGACCGCATACGGACGCGGATCCACGATTTCGGCAGCGCCAAAGCGCCGGGCGGCAACCCAGCCTGCACCGTAGGCCATCCCGCCGTGGGTCAGCGTGGGGCCATCTTCCACGACCAGCACCCGCTTGCCGCGAATTGCCGCGGGATCATCCACGAAGAGCGGGGAAGCGCCTTCGATGATAATCGCTTCGGGTTGAAGTTCGCGCAGGTTCTCGCGGACTGCGATCACCGCATCGGGGTTGGCAGTGTCCACCTTGTTGATGACAAAGACATCCGCCGAGCGGGCAACCGCCTCACCGGGGTGGTAACTGCGCTCGTGCCCCGGTCGGTGCGGATCCGCCACCACGATGGAAAAATCAGATTTGTAGAAGGAAAGATCATTATTGCCGCCATCCCATAGAATGATATCGGCTTCCTGCTCGGCCTGACGCAGAATGGCTTCGTAATCTACGCCCGCATAGACGATCACGCCATTGACGATATGTGGTTCGTATTCCTCGCGCTCTTCGATGGTGCATTCGTGCTTGTCCAGGTCGGCCAGCTCGGCATAGCGCTGAACTCTTTGCTTGACCAGATCGCCATAAGGCATCGGGTGGCGAATGGCGGCAACTTTGTACCCCATGCCGCGCAGGATTTCAGATACCCGGCGAGTCGTCTGACTTTTTCCGCTGCCGGTGCGCACAGCGCATACGGAAACCACAGGTTTCGTCGATTTAACCTGTGTCCCCTTGGCCCCCATCAGCCGGAAATCGGCACCGGCCGCCAGTACTTCCGATGCTTTGTGCATGACATACTCGTGTGGCACATCGCTGTAAGCGAAAATGACCTGTTCGATCTTGTTTTCCTGAATTAGTTTGACAAGGTCGCTTTCAGGATAAATCGAAATTCCCTGGGGATACAGGAAACCTGCCAGTTCTGCCGGGTACTGGCGCCCATCAATATTTGGTATTTGGGTGGCGGTGAAAGCCACAACTTCATATTCAGGTTTATCCCTGAAATAGACATTGAAGTTGTGAAAATCGCGCCCCGCGGCGCCCATGATTAGGATTTTTGTAGGCATTACGTATTCTCCTTCATTCCTAATAGGTCTGCATGGTCTTATCTGTTGTGGCTTTTGTCAAATTCGGACTTCCAGACCAGTTGGACAAATTTGACAGCCGAGGTAT
>CALCSH010000036.1 GCA_937893815.1 uncultured Anaerolineae bacterium
ATTTGCGTGCCCGTAGGAAATCCATAATCGTAAAAATTTCCAAGCGATATTCCGGGAAGTTTTTTTCGAAAACTTGCAGGATGCTATGATCGATGGGGTGGGTATCCCAAACCCGAAATAGCGCAATTCTTTGCATAAAAGTTATAAAGTTATAAAATTGTACTCGTCAACAGTACCTTGAACAATCAGCTATATCGCCATATCTGGAGATTGCTTCGGGAAAAATACGCCCTCGCAATGACAGGAAATAGTTCACACTTCCGTTGATGAATACATAAAAGTTATAAAATCTTGGCGAAGTAAAAAAAGAGGGGCTATGCAACCAGTCAATTTAGAGAGATCAGACCCGTTGCATAGCCCCGTTGGTGTTAATACGTAGGTGTCGGAAATACCACTCTGGCTAAATTATCTTTGTTGGCGCCGGTTGCGTAGCCAGGTAGATGCTGCTATGAGAATGACGAGAAGCATCACCAAAATAACGCCACCCATAACTGGCAATATCCAGGAAGGGCGGCTTTGTGTCGATGCGGTTGGATTCAGAGTAGGCATTGTGACTTCTCCGCCAAGATCAGTTGCAACGGGCGCTTCGTAGGCGGGCGCCTCACGCGTATCGGCACTGAGGATTTGGTTATTCACAACCATCGAGAAGTTGCCTGCAAGTCCTGTGCGCAGATTGGGGTCAGTGAGCGCATTACCAGCCATTTGAAGTCCGGCACTATTGCTGCCCAAAACTGCCAGCAGCACATTGTCGGCATTCCAGGGAGATGCGATCATTTCCAGGTAGCCAACGCTGCTGCCGACGGGAATTCGATACTCAACTTGTAGCACGCTTTCGGCAATATTGTTACTACCTGCCTGTAATGGCGCTGGAAGGCTATTGTTGATTTCGTTGAGCAAACCTAGGGATGTCGGTAACCCAACAAGAATCAGGTTTCTGCTTCCGCGGGTTTCATCGGGTACGGAATCGGCATAGGCGGCAGAAATATCTGTAACCGCGGGATCTGTTTGATTCCCAAGATCAAAGGCGAGTTGAGCCGCCACGTCCCAGGCAACTGGATCAGATTTTGGCACAACGAAAGCAGTTGTACTCAAAAGCGGGTGTAATGAGTAAGGATCCGGGTAGGCATCCAAACCAAAGTTGAGCGAAGCGGAGACAACTTGGTTGGTAGTGGGAATGTGCAATGTGCTTTCGGGCCAAAGGCGAACCCAAGTGCTGCCCAAACGCGGGTCAATACAAGCATCCAACGGAACGAGTTCGGCATTGACGCGCAGCTTGTTATATCCCGGGTAAGCTATTGTGGTTGGGATGTTGACACGCGCCTGATTGTAGTCGGCGGTGTCATCACTAAATTTGACGCTGCCAACGTCTTTGCCATTGACGGTGACGATGATCCCGGAGAGATCGTAGTTCATCAGTTTCGAATGGCTAAAGATAAGATCCAGATACGCACCATCGCTTAGAATTTGTCCAGGGGGTAGGTAGAATTGATATTCGGTCGTGCTATAACCGATACGCCAGAGCTTACGATCTGCGTAGCCCAAATCAGTAAATGTTTGATCGGCGCGTTGTTCTTTTGTTGTCGCAGTTGGATCAATATTGGCGACGATAACATAATTGTCCTGATCGCCAGTGATCAGATTTCCCGAACTGATCGCCGCAGCAGCTTTAACGACGCCGAGGTCATCGGTGCCGGACGCCAGCAAAGCCACATAATTTGAGTTCCAGGGAGATACCGCCATTTGGATGACGCCGTCGCCAGCTTGTGCGCCTTGTGAACTAAATTCAGCTTGTCCAGCCCCTAACGGGAAATTGACAGAGCCAAGTAGGGTCAGTGCATCCGGCTTCCCGACAAAAATGAGATGATTTTGTGCCAACTCGTCAGGTGTGACCTGGCTATTCGTACGTAACGCTAGTGTGAGCCTACCCCCGGTGAGTGTGCCGAAGCCACTGGCCGCTGTGAAGGCGGCTTGCAATTCGCTGATGCTGGGATCATCGGGAACGATGATCAGCGCTTGATCGGGGACAAACGAATTCTGGAAAATTGGGCGAGGCAACAGGGCCAGATTGGTCGTTGGATCGCTAATCTGATGTGGGAAGGAAAAGCGCGAATACGGATGAATCGCCACGCGTGTGCGTAAGTCGTACGCATCGCACGAACCGCCAGCATCTAGCTCTATAATTAATTGGTGATCTCTTCCAGTTTCCAAGGCTTCAATAGCTGTCAGTGGAATCGGGATTGTGACCACGCGTTCGCCGCTTTGCTCAAGCAAAATTGTATCGAGGGCCTGTCCATTGAAAAAGACTTGTAGTGACCCATCGATGGTATTTGCTAAATTTGTTGTCAATGTATCTGCGGCTGCCGCTGCGTTTGGGTCCGCCGTATTTTCGCCGACCGTGAAAGTCTTGATGGCTAAACGCACTTCGCCAGCCTGGCCGATTTGCCAGTTTGCAGGCAGCGAAAAGCTATAGGTGAATGTATCATAAGGACCATATAATACTTCTTCTGTATAATCCAACAGGTTGAAGGCAATATCATCCCCGGTTTGCACTGTGGGCAAATCCTGTGCCAGCGCGGGGTCTTCTGTGGCGGGGGGTTGCTCCTCCTGTGCCGAAACAGGAATGATCAGCAGTGCGAAAACGAGTAAAGCAGAGGTAATGGCGAATAGTTTCTTCATGTGGCTTTCTCCTTACGAACTTGATGCCAGGTTTTCGAAAAAAAATAATGGCGACCCAAATCCATCTATCAATTTCGATAAAAATCCGTCAAAGCGACATGCACAGGGACGTAAATGCCCCCATGCATATGTATATTATAAGCTAAGTTTTTAAGATTATTATCTCCCAATCTTTTTGATTATGCAACAGTCCTATAGTACGCCTGGGTGATTTGATTGATCATTTCGGCGCGCGAAAAATGTTCGATGACACGCTTACGGCCTTCAATGCCGTATTTTTTTGCGAGAACAGGCTGATCAAGCAAGTCTTTAATCGCCGCTGCCATAGCCTGGTCGTTATCGGCAGGAACAAGCAGGCCGGTGCGCTGATTGATAACGATTTCGGAGACACCCATCACATCAGTCGCCACAACCGGCAATCGGGCCGCCATGGCTTCGAGAATTGTCAAAGGAAACGCTTCCCAGGCAGATGATAATACAAAAATAGTGAACTCGCTCAATAAATTGGGGATATCGTTGCGAAAGCCGGGGAAGTGAACCGAATCAGCAATGCCAAAATCGGCGGCCATCGATTTCGCTGCTTGCTTCAACGGGCCATCACCAATTAAAATGAAGTGGGCCTGCGGATGCCGATTGTGGATCAGCGCCGCGGCGCGTAGAAATAAAAACGGATTTTTCTGCTTGCTCATGCGACCCACCATGCCGACGAGTGGCACATTCATTGGGATATTCATACTTTGTCGCAATAGCGCTGCGGGCAACGGGGCATCAAAAGGCTCGGTGTTAATTCCGCTGTGGATGGTGGTAAATTGCTTTTCCTTGCCGACGCGATAGCGCCGCGCCAGTTCTATTTCGGCATCGGCAACCGTGATTATCTTTCGGGTCAGGAAACGTGCCAATAGTCGCTCTATGAAAGCGATACCGCACGCAACCAAAGGGTGAGCGCCATCGTGAAAAGCGAAACAGTGTGGCGAGTAGATCACTGGAATGCTGCTGCCGATCGTTGCGAGACGGGCCAGCACTCCGGGCTTGGAAGCGTGAGCGTGAATCAAATCGAATTTACCTTTGCGCATCTCTGCCGCCAGCCGAAGCAGGGCGTGAAAATCTGAAATGGGCGAAATATTGTAGCGATTCATCGGGATGCTGAATGCTGAAAGCCCTTCAATTTTCACCAGCGATGTGGCCAGTTCTTCTCCGCCTTCTGACATACAAGCAAAGGTCAGTTCGAATCGCGATTTATCCAACCCCAGAGCTAGCCAGCGCATGTATTCGCCGACACCTGCAGTGGATTTGCCGATTTCGAGCACACGAAGTTTTTTTGATATCATCATGCGCACTCTTTATATAAATCCAACGTTTGCGCCACCATCCGATCGAGCGTGTATTCGGTTTCAACGCGCTTACGAGCAGCGGTGCCCATGGCGGCGATCTTTTCGGGGGCATTCAAAATTTCCCGACATGCCTCAGCTAAAGCTAGGACATCCCCGGGGGATACCAGATAGCCGTTTACGCCGTTGTCTAGCACACCTCCAATGCCACCTACATCGGTGGCTACCACTGGCCTAGAAGAAGCCATACCCTCGAGCAAAGTCAACGGAAGCCCCTCTCGAAGAGAAGAAAAAACCAGAATGTCCATTGCCTGCATAGCGGCGGGAATATCTTTCTGGATACCTGTAAATACCACTCGGGGGTGGATGCCTGCCTCCTGGGCATGTTGTTCAAGACTCGCTCGGAGCGGGCCATCGCCTACGAGCATAAACCAGGCCTTGGGGTGCGTTTTCGCTATCAGGGCCGCGGCATCGATGAAGTCGTGATGCCCTTTGTCGGGCACCAGCCTCCCAACCGTTCCCAATAACCGCGCATCCTTGGGGATATTGAATTGGACTCGAAAACGGCTGCCAGCCTCGAGCCGCGCGGCGAATTTCCGCATGTCAATTCCGTTAGGTATGGTACGTATTTTTTTCGGCGATACGCCAGTCATGGCGATATGGTACTGCCGGACCTCATCCGATACAGCAATTAAATCATCGGCAAAGTGCGCTGTTAGTCCGTAGATGTGCCCCAGCGGGAAGTGCGAAGCCCAAGGGTCGTTACTATGCAATGTGGAGATGATCCGTTCAGCGCCACCCAACCGTGCCGCCAAACGCCCGTGGATATCGCTCTTGAAGAGGTGGGTGTGAACTACGTTTGGATGGAGACGACGTACCAGTTGGAGTATACGCACGAATAGTAGTGGATCAATACGGGCAAGCCGAGACAACGGATAGAGGGGGATGCGCATTTCGTTGAAGTCGTGTTCCAGTGGGCCGGGAGTGCAGTAACCAATATGAATTTCGTGCCCCGCAGATAGTACGCCCGCCGCCAAATTGCGGAGCAACATTTCCGCGCCCCCAATCTTGAGACTGTCGATTAAATATAATATGCGCATAGCCATTATCCATTACACAATATCAAACTTCGAAACCAAAAAATATTAGACGAGAATTTCATCCAATAGCGTTTCGTATAAAACCTGGTAACTTTTCCCGATAATCTCAATGGCATATGTGGATTCGATTCGCTGGCGTGCTTTTTTGCTCAAATCGGCTCTTTGTTGTGAATTATCAAGCAACCTATCCAATGTTTGGGTGAGTTCTTTCTGGTTGTTGGCTTCCACCAACAGGCCGCAGGAGCCATCCTCTAACATTTCGGTGGCATTCCCAACCCGAGTGACCACACAAGCCAACCCGCTCGACATCGCCTCCAGCAGAGCGTTGGACATCCCTTCGGACACAGATGGCAAAACAAAAATGTCGCTGGCAGCCAGATAAGGGCGCACGTTGTCGACATTCCCAATAAAGCGTACTTGCTCACGGATACCTACCTGTGTAGCCAGCTTAGCCAGTGCCGGGCGGTCGGGGCCATCGCCGACCAATAACAAAAAAACCTGGGGGTATTTTCGTGTCAATTGCCCAAAACTGCGCAACAGCAAGGGCAATGATTTTTGTGCAGTAAGACGACCAATATAGAGGATTACTGTCTTATCGCGGATTCCGAGGTCGAATTTCAAGTGTGATTTATCCGCGATTGGATGAAAGAGGGTTGCATCAACACCATTATTCATACGTTGTAAGCGTGAAAGAGCAAACCCAGCTTGGAGCAGTTCGCTGTGCATAGCATCGTCCAGGGCAATGAAACGGCTGCCCCCGCGGCGTAACAAGGCAAGCTTGAGACGCCCGCGGCGCGTAGCTTGCGAAACCTGAATATCACCGAATTTGCCACTGTTGCCAAATTTAACAATTACCGGCTTGCGCAACAGCCTTCCGACCAGCGCGGCAGCAATAGCAGGCGTAAATGCCAGGTGGGCATGGATAATCTGATATTGCTTGCGCCGACGCCAAAGATGATAAATGGCCCCAAGCAGAAAAGAAAAGGATTTAAATTTACCCGGTCCGCGGGGTTGAACGCGCTGCACCCAAAAGCCATCGCGTATTTCAGAATGGAGAGTATCTTTATCCCCGCGGGTAAGCACGCCGATATTAATATTCTGCTTTACTAGTTGAATGCAAAGCTGCTCTGCCTGTCGTTCGCCTCCACCGACCCTGAGTGGCGGAAACTCATTAACCAGCATCACCACACCAAAAGGATGTTTATCGATCAGGTTGGCAACGTCCATTGATCGCCAAGCCATTGATTGAATTCAGGGTCTGTTGTGGGGGTATTTCGCTCGCCGCCCCAGGGATAAATAGTCATTTCGCCTAACGTTATGCCGCGCGTGGTGTCATAAATATCGATGCGGGCAAAATCAATTCCATGGCCGAGGGTTTCAGCCGCGGCCACAATATTATCCAAAGTATCAGGTTTCTTAGGAAATGGAACCGGAGGTTTCTCGATATGTTTGGGAAGCTCAAATTTTTGCCAGTTGGCATCCACATAAACACCCTCAACCATATTGTGCATTGGCGAATCCTCATTGATGGCTTTTACTTTGCCATTGAAGGTGAAGCAGCGATAATCGATCAGCGCTTTGCCCACACGCGGCAACAGTAACTCTTCAACCATGATGAGCGGTTTGATATGCTGGTATGCCCACTGGCTTTTAGAGTATCTAGAGTTCATCCAGGTTTTACAGAGCTGGATACATTCATCAATGGAAATGATGTACTTGGGCATCTGCCGATTGACCAGGTTTTCCCCACTTTTATAAAAGTATGTTACTCCATTTTTGCACAGAATATTCCATCCGCAGCCGTGATTTGCTCGGATAAAGTAATTTTCTGGGAATGTGTCAAAGGGGATTGTTTCGGGTTGATCTGTGACGTAAAACAACTCGGCGGTTCGGACACCACGTTCCTTGGCAAATGCTTTGACGGTGTATTTGTCCTGAATTTCAATGAATAGCGGATTTCGATCATGCTTCATGCGCCAGCGCACTTTCCAAGCTAAATCTTTGGGAGAAAAGTGTAGGGTATCTAAAATTTGTGTGCTCACAATATCCAGGCGCGTGGCGGCTCGCTTTCTGTAGTGAAGGAAATTAGTCCCCGTCATTAGTTTCAGCCTCCTGATAAATACTCTGTAACGGTAGCATATTCTACTTCAATATTTGTGTATATTGAATGGGTCTTTAGGAATCCCCGTGGTTGTTGCCCAGAAATGAAACGATATTCGAAAATCACTGTTGGGTTCCGCGCGATTATTAAAATTGCATACCCGAAGACAACCTCACCTAAGTTTTTCGTAGATGGAAAGTAATTGCCGAGTCCAAACCAATGGGTTGTGTTCTTGGGTTACATACGCCAATCCGGCCTTGCCAAAGGCTTTACATTGATCCGTATTTTCTAGGAAACTGATCAGGGCTTCCGCTATCGCATCTGGCCGTTGTGGAGGAACGATCAGTCCGCGGTCCGCGGAAACGATTTGAGCCACATCGCCGACATCGGTAGCGACCACAGGCAGACCAGCCGCCATTGCTTCTAGAATTGCCAGAGGTAAGCCCTCCCAGTGAGAAGAGTTTACAAAGATATCAGCCGCTTTTAATAACTGTGAAACATCGTCACGATTGCCAAGCAGCACGGCATGATCCCTAAGGCCGTTTTGCTGTATTTGATTCTTTAATTCTTCATAGAGAAAACCTTCCCCTGCAATGGCCAAAAAAGCCCCTGGATATTTTTGGTGGACAATGGCAAAGGCGTTGATTAAATCTTGATACCCTTTGGGTGGACGGAGCCTTCCCACTGAGATAATTAATGGCCTGTGCGGATCCCCCATGATACCTGTGCGCAAACGTATTCGCTCGGAAACTGAAATATCTGGAATAGGATTCACCGGATTGGGAAGAATATCGATCGGTTTGGCGCGAAGTCTGTTCTGGTGTGCTTGGGCAACCGAATCACCAACCGCAATCACTTTATCCGCGAAAAACCGCAAAGCCCATGTTTCTGCGCGATTACGATAGGGGTTATAGAAGCGTGGATTTTCTCTTGTGGAGTGTAGTGTACAAATCGAAGGGGTACCGGTAAGAAATCCCATTGTCGCAGCTAATATATTCGATCGTGCCAGATGCGATTGAATAACATCAAATTTTTCTCGCTGTAAAATGCGCAATAAAGCGATGTCTTCCTTAGGGCTAATCAATTGGTCGCTCTCTAAGGTATACACAAACGCCCCTTGGGCTTCGATGCTTTCTTTGATGGTGGCATATCCAAAATTGATGACGGTCAACTGATGTTTATCAGGGCTTACAGCATTGATTTCCTTTAAAACTTTGGCAAACGTCAGGATCAGCGTTTGGGCACCCCCAACCGTTAGGCTGTCAATCAGGTGGGCGATTTTCATTGGGGAGTATCGTGATCCTTTAGGGATGAGAAAGAAAAAAGGTCCTCGATATTTGGCGGAAGATGTGTATCGATCGATTCTTTTGGCGTTAGTTCGATATCCGATTTAAATGTTTTTGCCATACTCTTGATGTGATCGTATCGCTTATCACCAAGAATGGCCAAGAAAAGTAGTTTAAATTTTTCTTTCAAATTATCAAATGGATAAAAAAGAAGCGCTTTGGTAGTTTGCCAAAACAGCTCTTGCCGACTTCCATGCTTTCCGGGGATAGACCAACTATGCATTAGCGCCAGCATGCTTTTCACGCGCAATTTCAATATGGGCCGTTGCCACTTTGGTTGATGTGAATCGATTGCCTTCGTGGTTACTCCGCGCATATTTTCAAGGCCGTCGTGAAGGCCGGTACGCGATAATGTGCCTCCATGTGAACGATAGATGGATAGTGCTCTTGGGATAAATCCGATTTTCGCCTGACGTGCGATACGAATCCAGAGTTCCCAATCTTCACCCCAACGCATACTCTCATCAAAGTAACCGGCATCATCTAATACCCAGCGCCAGATCAATATTGCCGAAGGATTTCCGACAATATTACTCACCAAGAGTTCACGTGCTTCAGTTCCCGGGCGAGGAGTACCACGGTGACGATATTCCCAGGTATCGGAGCCAACATTCCATTGCCAATTATCACTACTCACCATACCGGTCTCGGGGTGCAAATGCAGATATCGAACCTGGTGCTCAATTTTCTCCGGCAGCCAGATGTCATCACAATCCAAAAAGGCAATCAACTCTCCGCTAGATTCGACAATGCCACGGTTGCGCGCTGCGCCCGGTCCCTGATTGATCTGCGAAATAGCGCGTATTTTTTCGTCCCCAAATTCTTGAACACGTTTTTTGGTAGAGTCTATTGAACCATCATCAATGATGATCAACTCGTTAACGGGATGAGTTTGTGAAAGTACACTGTTGATGGAGTCGTTGATAAACTTTTCACAGTTATAAGCGGAAATAATTGCGCTCACGCGCAAATCCTGCAAATTTTTCAATGAACGGCACCTTATCGTTGAAAAGCGCCCCGTACAACGGAACTCACTTTTGTTACCAATTTTTTATCGACTAGGTAGAGCATACCAACATAAACCCCGCCCCCTAAAGTGACTGAAGTAATCAATTTGGGCAAATCTGGCAAGTTGGAAAACAAAACAATCGGCAGTAGGGCAACTCCCATCACAAAGGATGCCCAAAGCGCGGGAGACAAGGTCTTTAACACATCGCGCAGGCCAAAATTGACGAAACGTCCGGCGACAACTGTGTCCAAGATGACTTTAATAAATGACAAAACGACATGGCCTAAAGCCACACCAACAATCCCGCGACGGGTGCCATACCACAAAATAGCAATGGTGAGCGGCAATTTAATCACTGCCAACTTGTTAAGAATATCGGGGCGGTTGATGGCTTTATACAATACTCCAGGAATATGCCCCATCGATGCGACCATCACCGCAAGGGAAATCCACTGCATAACTGGGATGGAAGGTTCCCACTCACTGGAATAAAAAATCCGAATAATGGGAGCAGATAATAAAGCCAGCCCAATCCCAGCGGGTATGATAACTAACGATGTATAAAACAAATAGTTACGATATACCGAGCGAAGTTGATCCTGATCCCATTGCAGAGTGGAAAGAATAGGGTGAGCCACGCGATCCACCCCGAGGTTGATCGTACGAATCACGAGTTCCGGCATGCGATAGGCGAGCGTATAATAGCCAAGCGCTGCAGCGCCCAGCACTCGTCCTACAATCAAATAGTCAACATTGTTCAGCAGAACGCCAATAAAACCGATCGCAACAATATGCCCCCCAAACGTCAGCATTTCTTTAGATACCTGGGAATCAAATTGTCGGGTTGGGCGCCATTTTGCCAGGAACCAGTATAGAACTGTCACCGTCACTGCGCTGGCAATCTGCCCCCAAATCAAACTCCAAACACCAAATCCAGCCCACGCCAGCAAAACCGACACCAACCCTTTTGTCAGGCTGCTGGTAAAATCTGGGATAATCTTAATTTTGAAACGCAAATTTTTCTGGATATGTGCGCCGGGGATTGCGCCCAATGCATTCAGGGGCAATACCGTTGAGATAGCACGTAATAGGGGGGTAACGGCAGGTTCGTTAAAATACAAAGCCGCATAGGGTGCGGCTATCCAGGCGATGAGAAAAAGTAATGCACCCAATATTGCGCTACTATAAAAGGCTATATTGGAGGCTTCTTCAATTTTGTCTTTTCGGGAAATTACCGCAGTTCCCAAACCCAGAGTATTAATAACATCGAGATAGTCAATTACAACTGTGGCATAGCCAACAAGACCAAATTCTTCCGGCAGCAAGATGCGCGCCAAAATAATCGTGGTGACAAAAGATAAAAGTTTTCCAAGAATATAGGAGAGATATGACCAAAAAGTCCCCTGTATGGCTTTTTTCTTGACAAATGCCGAGCGCGCTTCAGCGTCGAAGGTCATATTGGTGGATCATTTCTTGAGCGCGTTTAACTTGTTCTTGGCTATTTCATATTCAGCTACTTTGGGAACTGCCATCGCGATACCCACTATCAACCAAAAATAACGCTGATAAGCATCGTGAATGAACATAGATGCGGCCAAATAACCTACAAAACTAATTCCCATGGCAGCCGACATATCCGCAATATCAAATAATCCTTGAGAGTGGAGTTTTTTGACAGCCCAATAAATATCTCGAACGGTAATAAAGATAATCGCTAAAAAAAATATTAATCCGACAATTCCTGTTTCTGCAAGTATTTCGATATAAAGGTTATGTGCTGATCGTTCCTCTGCACGTGGGTCAAGTCCAACCTGCCGCGAGTACTGCTGATAATATATCGGATAATTGTCGTAGCCTACGCCGAGAATAGGATGATCTAAAAACATATTCCAACCGACAAGCAATTCGCTGGCTCGCCCGCGGATGGCTGCATCTTCACGCAGATTGTTGTTTGATCCGGGTAAGAAGGAAGTCAGTGATTCAAGGCGATCGGTATATTGCGTGGGAACAAATTGAATCAGAACCAAGCTGATCAATAAAAGAATAAGAAAATTCTTAAAATTCGGAGCTCGATAGAGGAACATCAGTCCGAGTACAAAAACGAGAATCACAAAACCACTTCTCGAATAGGTAAGCATTACCGCAGCCGCCGTCGCGACAAATGCCCAAATAGAGAATGCCTTCATCCAGCGGTTTTTCTCATGCCATATCCGATCCAGAGCCAACGGTACCAATACAGACATGATTAATGCGTAATAATTGGGGTCATTGATCGGTCCGCTGACTCGGTTAGTGCTGGATGCACCAACGAGAACCGCCGCACTGGTCTGGGCGAAACCAAAGTAATAATTGTCAGTGGTGCCTGTGACATATTGAAAAACCGTTAGCGTTCCTAAAAATATACCAGCGGCCAGCAAAGCCCAAATAACACGACGAAATACGGCTCCGTATTGTAATAAAATAACAACGACAATCACGATCAGCGCGTTTTTGATATAGAGTTCAGTTGCCGCAAGCGTCCGCGAAGGATCGGCAGCATACAGGATCGAAGCAAAGCCAACGGCACCATAACCGAATAACAGCGCTGTCGCGCGCTGCCAGCCATCGGGTTTTTCATTATAGGCTATCCAACGCATGAGAATTGCGAAGAGCAGTAAAAGCACAAAAGACTTGGCGACCGATGGCGCTCCGTGAAATTCGATGGCAATGTCCGAGACATTTGTGTACACTATGAATGCCAAAACGAGCAGTCCCCATTCTACACGCGCCACAGAGACGGCAAATGCAAACGCGCCGACAATGATCACAAAGAGCTTCAGCGTATCTGGTGTAGTAAAGACAAGGAATCCGGCACCCACGCCGATTCCGATCCCAACCAGGGCAAAGAGAATCTGAAGCCAGGGATTGGTTTGGTCAGTAGATCGGACGTTCACCAGTTGACCTCGAACGTGGGTGCAAAAAATAGAGATAAATTTGTCATGGTGGCTAGAACCCAATCAATGCGCGCGTTTTGTGCAAAATCAAGCCGCCTTCATCGTGTTCGGCCTCATCCAAAGCTGATTCAGCCCGGTCAATAATGATGGGGGCAGCATCACCTTGAAGGCGTTCGCCAATGCCAACCTTGGGATTTAGCAATACGGTTTCCCCATCGTGGCTAAAGCGCATGGGGCGGGAGAGCGCCATTTGAAGACGGCCTAAAGTGCTGTAGGCGGCTTTTCCAGGTGTATCGGGAAGCATAATGGAGAAAGTAACATCATCCCAACGACCAATAATATCGTTTCCGCGCAACTCCTTGCGCATAATGGTAGTAATCTGTCGCAGCAATTGCTGAATCACAGGCTGCGGCATAACTTGTAAGTAGCTGCCCATTCCGTCCAACCGCACCAGACCGAGGGATACCAGTTTGTCAGCGGAACGACCGGTGAGGTCATCCAATTGGTCTTCAAAATATCGTCGGTTGTAGGCCGTAGATATGCCATCCACCTGGGTTCGCTCCAACAGCGCTTCAAGGGGGGTGCGCAATTGCTCTCGGACGATTGCCAAGACTGCGCCTAGTAATAATCCCAACGTGAAAGCCAACCCGGCATCGCGCAAAGGCTGTGGGCGAATGGCTTTATCCGGTATAGTAGCGGAATCCAGGAATTCAATATCATACACGGAATAAAGTTCAGAGATATACTTAACTGCATTCTGGCTAATACTATTGGCCAGAACCGTGACCGTTGCGGGATCTGGACCTTCAACGGCCAATTCGAGGACATTGGCATCCGGAAGAACGACGGTAAAATATTCGTATTGAGTCAGGTCAGCATCATTAAGACCCAGTGATGCAACAGTGTCCGTATATACTCTGCCACTGTTGAGAACCTCAGCATAGGTACCAACAATGGAGCGTTTATCGAGCGCAACCAGGCTGCTAACGATTTGATATTGATCGTTGGCACCAAGTGCTTCAATATTCGGACTCACAATCAGTAATGTCGACGCACGATAAATTGGAGTGCTGATATAAACGAAACCCAGAGCAATGATAAGCGCAGAAAAAGCGGTGAGAAGAATAATCCACCAACTGCGCTGGAGCATTTGAAGATAAAGGCGAAATTCCATAGCCGTCCTCCTGATTACTCTACCGTAATCATAAAAAAATAGCGGTTTTACGAGAATATCTTTGGTGTAGCATACACTTGAGTGCGAGCCGGAATATTGTAGTGGCGAAAAATCAGAATATTCTGGCGGCTAATCCGCTAGTAGGGTTGCGAGTCGAAAAGTGCCAGAGTGCAATTCAACTCCTGATAAAAAGCGATTTTTTATTGATCTGCGCAAGAAATTTTTGGGGTATCGCAGTTCAAAATAATATGTGAATACAGTTACATCTATTGTACACAATTATTTGCAATTATCGCATCTGAATTTTACCGTCGATATGAGAAAAAGGTACCACTATCGCTTTTGAGGATTCCGATATTGCAATTGTTAAAAAATCCATTCTCAGAAACCCGGAAAACAAATTGTCAGTGGGCGCCTTTTTGTTTCAGAACAGCGAAAACTGTCCGGAGCAATATATGCATATCCAGGCGCATACAACGTCGTTCGATATATGTAATGTCCATTCGAAGGCGCTCATCAAATTCGGTTTCCCCGCGTCCCAATAGTTGCCACAGCCCCGTCAGGCCGGGGATGACATCCAGGCGCTCTGTGTGCCAAAGTGCATACGTGTCAGCGCTAAAGGAAGTTGGCCTTGGTCCTACGAGACTCATCTCGCCCCGAATAACATTGATGATCTGAGGTAGTTCATCGAGGCTTGTTTTCCGGAGGAATGAGCCAATTTTGGTGATACGTGGATCGTTGGTGATTTTAAAGTCTGGCCATTGCAATTCGTTGAGATGGGAAAACTCTATTTTAAGTTCCTCCGCATTGACGACCATCGTTCGAAATTTATACATAGCAAAGCGATGACCCCCTATTCCTGTGCGTTCTTGTGTAAACATGACCTTGCCTTTTGGTTCGCCCAATTTTATCAATAACCCACATACACTCATAACGAATAACCACCCAGGCGATGATAAAAAAATGATCACTAGATCAAATATCCGTTTCAGAAACAAATACTTTCGGTTCGGTCATTTTGGATAAGGGTTTGAAAGATTGGGTACAAGCAAG
>CALCSH010000037.1 GCA_937893815.1 uncultured Anaerolineae bacterium
CTGGCCGGGCTGGTGATGTAGGCCGTGACGTAACCGGTCTGAATTTGCCGCAGATACAGGCTGCCGCTGGATTCCATCAAGTTGAGATCATCGCGGGTATACGTGGTCAACACGCCCGATCCGACCGTGCCAGCCGTATCGCTGTTGATTTCGAAATTGCCATCATTACTGCCGCCCAAGAGCTGGCCGATCTCGCCCAAAAACGCTTCCAGGGTAATATCATCGGCGCTGACGTCAGCCGCCAAATCCTTGTTCCAGTCGTAAATCGAGCTTTGCGCCCGCAGGCCGACGTTCCCGGCCAATGCGGTGACACGATCCACGTTCATGCTGCCCAGTGTTTCCCCGAGGTAGATACTGCACCCGGTGGAACTGGCGGTCAGATGGCCGCTGGCATCCAAATCGGTTTCAACATAATTGGCGCTGGTGCCGATATTACAAGAAGCGGCGATATTCAGATCAACGGTCTTGATATTGAGATACCCGCCGCCGCTGTCATCATTGTAGGAATCATAGATATTGATGCCGCGCAAATCGATATAGTTGACGGCGTAAATCGTATCGAGGTAAAGATTATCGGTGACACCGCTGACACCACGCAGATAAACGGAATCGCCAGCTCGCACCGTCACGCTGGCCGTATTGCTCATGCTGACTTCAATGAAGTCGGTTGCTGAGCCAACGCTGTTTGAGCCAGCCTCCAGCACCAGATTGCCGCTGGCGATAGCGACGTTTGCCAATCCTGTGCTGGCAGCGTCGATTATGCTGGATGAACTCTTGATGCGAGTCTCGCCGCCGGTGACAATCCTATCCAAACGGATGGCCTGCTCGGAACCGATATAAACTTCGGCATCCGATGTTACGTTTAGAACGCTGGTCAGGGGCTGGGTCAGTTCCAGATCAATATCATCTTTCATGATGATGTAGATTTTGCGCACGGTCAAGTCTACATTGGATGTCCCGGCCAGAGCCAGCGCTTGCGTGGTCGCCAGTTTGATCGCCAGATTATCGGCTTTAACCACATAATAAGTAACACCGTCGCTGACTGCTGCACTGAGGCTGCTGATGCCCAGGGTGCCGGGGAAGCTAATCGCATCGCCATTGCTCTTGCCGTGAGCGTAGCCGAAGTTGATCGTATCGTTGGTGGGGTTGATGATGACAGCATCCACGCGCTCGGTCGAGGCCAGTTTAACCTTCTGAGCGTCCGTGATCGCTCCCAAATTGGTCAAATCAATCACATCGACGCCATTGTTTTGGCCCACGCCGCCCGAGACAGTGATAATGGTCACGTTACGGCCGGTGATATTGGGGTCTTCTTGCTGGGTTTGGGTATCCGAAACAGTCTTCAGCCAGCCGCCGGTCAGGGCGTAGCGGGCATCCGCATCGCTCCAAACCGCGGTGCTCTCGATGGCCTTGACTTCCGAAAGGGTGTGCGTGCCTGTCCCCAGCGAGCCGATATTTTGAATTTCGTTGGCGCCATCTTTATACAAGGACAGTTTGATGGTGTGATCGTCGATCACGTTGATAATATAATTCTTTCCGTCCACCAAACCAGGGATGACGGCGCCACCGTTGGCGTCGTACATCACTTTGGTGCCGTCGCGGTAGATATGACCGTTGGCAAAATAGATCGTATCGGCACCGGCGTTGATCGTATTGGTGCCATTGTCAATCGCAGGTTGGTAGAAATTCGCATCCGTGCTGTAATCCCAGCCTGCGATTTGAGTTCCGCCCATGACATCGAAACGCGCCTGCAAGGCAGCATATTCATCCGCCCGTTTGGTGTTCTGCAAAGCCACGTCAGCGGCTGTATAACCCGCCGCCAGCATCGAATTTTCCAGCGTCGAGCTTAGCGCCGTTCCGTTATCCCGATAATACCAATACGTCTGGTAATCGTTATTAATCATGGCGATATGGGCATCAATGGCCGGTTGGGCATTGGCGCCATCCGCCGCCCGCAGGTTGAGCGAGTCCCACAGGTCAATCAAATCCTGGCGTTTATCCGGGGTAGAGCCGCTACGCCGGTCGAGCAGCGAGCCATTCGCCACCTTGACGTACACATCCAGATTCGTGCGGATATACATCAAGCGCAGGTCGCCGCTGATCTCTTCAATGAAGACATGCCCGGAGGCTTCGACCAGCAGGTAATCGTGCAGGTCGTTTACGCCCATATTGATGCGCACCGGCAAGCTGGTCGAACTGCCCACACTGCCCAGCTCGGAGTATATCTTGATCAGGCCGCCCTGGATCAACGCCGAAGTGTTCTCAGGCACCAGGTTTTGCTGAACGTGCAAGACCACATCACCGCTGCCGGTCGTGATCTGATTGAAGATCAGATTATTGCTCACCTCAGAAATGTAGATATCGCCGCTGGTCGTGGTGGCGTTCAATACACCAGACTGCATATCAATCTGCAGCGGGAAACCCTGCGCGCCAATGCCAGTGGTGGCGCTCAAGGTGAGGGTATTGCTGGTCAGGGTCACGTCTTCCGCATCAACCGAGATCGAGCCACTATTCGCTGTCAGCGTGGTCGTGCCAGAGGAGTTGTTGATGTCGGCCCCGATGACAATGCCAGCGGCTGAGGTGATGTTCAATGTGCCGCTATCGAAGCCGATGAAAGTGATCGTGATGATATTGTCGGCGCTGACGCTGTGGGTATGGATGTCTTTATAAGTTTGCTCGAACCAATACTGATCGGTGTAGGTTTTGCCCAGCCCCAGGAAGCCGCTGCGCCTCGAGGTATGCCGCTCGGCGATCTGACACTTACCAACGTAAGCCCCACCAGACTGGTAAATACCACCAGCAGCAGCACAATCCGCGGCCGTACTAATCACCAATCTTTCGTACGTGTAGCTATACTCACCTTCGGTCGGGGAAACCGTGGAGACAAGCGTACCATCGGAAAGGGTGGTGGCGTCGATATTCTTAGTGCTGCTATTCGAGGCAGCGCCGGGGTCTCTGGCGAAGGCATCCACACCCAGCCAGGAGGAAGTTTCAAATTGGTACCAGTAACTATCCACCTTGCGCTGGCCGGTCACCCAGGTATAGGCCAGGCCACTGACCGGGCTGTAGTAGGCCACACGGCTGTCCGCCCCGCTCGGAGCGGGGATATTGTCGGCCACATTGGTGACATCCACCCAGTTAAAGGATTCGTCGTTACCCGTTGTCCCCGGATTGTCATAGGCCGTATTGGTAAAAATCTGGATGGCGCTGCCGACACGCGTGTAGCGCACGGCGCGGTTCTTGGTGATAACCAACCCGCTCACCAAAGTACGCACGACTTTAGCCTGTTGGGTGTCAGTGATGATCAGCTCACCTTCGGTGCCGCTGCCGGTATCCAGTTGATTGATGAACAAGTTCTTGTTGGTCTGGTTGTCGATCACAATGCGGCCGTAACCATCCAGCACCTTGATATTGCCGTTACCGGTGCTCATAATCAGGCCGTAGAGTTCCATATAGCCGCCCTGAACGACAACATTCGAAACTTCGATGCGGTCGTTGACGGCATTATAAACCACGGTGAATTCGATCGACTGGCGCAGGATCAGGGTTTCCGTGGGGCTGCCGCCCGATGATTTTTGGCTATCGTAATTCGACTTGAAGCTGTTAATCAGGGTCTGGTCAGCGGCATTCAAGACCAGCGATCGATCTGCCAGGCCACTCTGAATCGTGCCGTTAACATTGAGGTACTCGCCGCTGATTAGCACGATATTGCCGAAGATGTAATTGTTGCCGCTGCCGCCCTTGGGAGTAGAGTCATCCAGGGCCGGTATCGTCCAGCAAACATCACTGCGGTCGCAGTGGTAAAGCTCTGAAGCGTTGGCGACGCTGGCCCAATGGCCTTCGGGCTGCCCGCCGATATTGGTGAAGCCCGGTTTGTATTCCTGTACGAAATTCTTACCCGCTTTGAGCGTCACTTCGTAGGCTTCAATATTGACTGAAGTTGCCCCGGCCACATTCTTAACATAGATGCTGCCGTTGACGTTCTCGACGTAGATCACACCCTGAGCAAAACGCGAAGGCGCAAAGACATCACCGGTAAATTCAATATCAGGATTGACTTCATTGCCCGCCGCGGCATACGTGCTGGTGATCATGATCTTCGGGGGGGTGCTATCGGCGATGGACTGGATCGTGTTGAAATCGGCCGACTTATGGCCGTTAATATTGCGAGCGTTGATCTCATCTTCGAGACCGTTGCTATTGGCATCCGCCAGGGACTCGTCGTTGTAAATAATACGCCCGCCGGTGGCATCGGGGATGACAACCCGGTTGAAACGTAAGGAGAACGGCCCGCTGTTGGTGATGGTGATTTCGGCATCGCCTGGCGCGTACAACTGCCCGGTATTACCGCTGGCTTCAAAGTAATCGGCTTCGACGACAATATTGGAAGACTGCGCCTTGATGTCTTTGACGGTGACGTAATAAACCGGAATATCGGTCTCGCAAACGGTGATATAGCCGCCGCTGGCATCTGAGCCATTAGCAAATTGCGGCGAACAGAAGCCGAGATCATCCAACTGCTGTTCAATCAAAGCCAACTGGGCATTGAAGGCATCTTCGGCATCGGTGCCTTTATATTCCTGTTTTAATGTTTGCAACCGGGCCTGATCGGCCTGCAGATTGAGTACCAGCGATTCTTTCGTGTATATGTACTCGATGCCAGCATCGGCAGTGATCACCGGTGCAGCCGTTGTGCCGCTCAGGGTCATGGCCAGTTTATTGCGAGTACCCACGCGCACAATACCGTTGACAACTACGCCGTTGGTATGCGTCGGGGTGGCAGAGCCGTTTTCAATCGCAAAGCTAACGCCATCACCCAGAATCGCCTCACCCGCCTCGCGGTAAAGGTCGTGGCCGCGCCCCTGCCCGTAGATAATCACCGTGCCTGTGGTCGCCGCAAAGGTCGCGTTCCCAACCATTTCCAAAACAGCGCCATTATCAATTTGCACCAGGTTGGTCTGATTGACAACCGTGTCGGCATCCAGTGAGCTTTCCAGCAGCGGGAAGAGCGTCCAGTTATATAGATCGGTGTAAGCATTCAAGATGTATTTGTTGCCATTTTGCAGCAAGGTGCGGCCTGCCAGCAGGTTGACATTGCCATCGGAGGTTATAGTAGCCCCATTCTTAACCCAAATTTTGTTGGTGACAACCACATTGGCGAGAGAATCGCCCAGCGGTTGACCGGCGATACCATAGGCTTTTGCCGTAGCGCGGGTTTCGATATCGGCCTGGGTGCGGATCGAGAAGGTCAGGTCGCCGAGAGCGGTAATATCCGCGTTGCCGATTTCGATATAGCCATAATAAGAGGATGTCGAGACTTCAGAACGCACGCGCGGGAAAGGCAGCGCGCCGCCCGAATGGACTGTGGCGCGATCGCGGGCGAAAATTTTATTTAATACGTTGGCTTCAAATATCCCAGCGTTGGCAGCTTCACCGGTCTGGGTTAGCTTGGTATTGTCATTGACAAAAATACCCGTGGTTCCGCTGATCGTGGTGACGCTCTTGGCAGCTGGGGCATCAATCAGGGCGCCGCCGATGGTGTAGGCGTTTTGAACATCGTTCGCCAGCCAATCTTTCTTGTGTTCGCTGGTCGCGGTCAGGCTGATATTGGCAGCATCCACCCAGGTGCCATTGAATTCGGCGCGAACCTGCGGATTGATCGTATTGGTGGATATTGCCCCACCGTAACCCACAATCGAAATTGCAAAGCCATCGGCTGTGCTGTTGAAGGTGGATAAATGCACGGCCTTGAGTTCCAGCGTGTCCACGACGATCTTGCGGGCTGCGGAGGAAGTGCTGCCTAAATAAGCTTTCACATTGGCATTATCATCGACTTCTGAATCGGCTGCCGCCACGCTGACAATGCCGCCGGTTCCGGCGGTGGAGTCGGCAAAGTTGGTGTCTTTGCCATCGGCGGAGACGACCAATTTCGCCGCCGTGATCTTGACATCGTTCCCTACATACGCATAGGCTTCACTGGTAGAAGAAGCATTGGCCGGGTTGGAGCCTACCGCCAGCACGCCGCCGTTCTGCCCGTTCGTTTCCGCATGTTGATCGGTTTGCGAACCCACGCTGACGGTGACTGTGCCAATCACATTCAGGGTGGCATTATTATCAATGTGGGCGTTGATCGCCCGCGTCATATTGTTGCCATCCGAGTCGGCTTCGCGGCGGGCTTCACTATCGGTAGCATTAATCGAAATAATGCCGCCGCCCTGATTGTTGGCATACGAATACGCCGAATGGCCTGAGGCGGGTAAGGCTTGCCCGGCGCTGATGGTGACATTGCCGCCATCGTTGGCGGTGGAAGGCCGGTCATAGAGCGTGACCGAGACCCCCGAGCTGAGGGTGGCATCCGTGAAGACGCCGACTGTATCCAGAGAAACCTTCAGGGCGTTGATGACGGTGATGGTGTACAGGCCGTCATTATCGGCGGTGCCGCTGACGCGAATCACATCGCCTGCCAGGAAACCGTCGGTGAGCCAGGAGCCGGTTGTGCGGGCAATCGAATCGGGTGTGGCGTGGAAAGCCAGCACAGATACGCCAGCCACGGTCAGAGCCGCCCCCAGGGAATCGGTCTGCTGCAAGGTCAGGGTATCGGAGGTCAGCGATGCGATCTTGTAAATGCCCGAATTGGTGTTGCCTGCACCCAGGACTTGAATATCCTGCCCGGCCTGGAAACCATCCGAAATCCAGCTACCGCTATTGCGCTTGATCG
>CALCSH010000038.1 GCA_937893815.1 uncultured Anaerolineae bacterium
TGGCGAAGCCACCACCCCCATATATTCCGGCGGGAACACCTGCACGGTAGTTTTCTCAGTGGAGTCACTATTATTAGGGAGGCATATTTATGCGGATTCTAATTGTCATCAATAGGACAGCGGATACAGGACGGATCTTGCAATTCAGCGCTCCATTTGTTAATGAGACTGACCAGATTCCGACATTCCTGAAAATCCTCGATTTAAATAGATGTCGAGGAATTTTTCCTTTGGAACTGTGTGCATTGGCAGGGACAGTTCTTGGATTTTAAACTGAGATTAGAAAATCATTGGGGATTCGAGAATTTCGGAGCAAGGTAAGCATTGGAAACCTGGAAGAAGCGGTTAGTGAGGAAGGTCAAGATTGGAATTTCGATCTTGTGATTTTAGGGAACAATTTCTTGAAGCAGTCTCTCGGTTTCAAAAAATCACAAATACAACGGATCATTGACCTGACGCACTGTCCAGTGTTGATTGTGCGTTGCAAGATCGCCCTTGTACCATCGATACTACGGTATAAAAAAAGACTTACCGGAATACAACAATTGGATCGCTCTGTTGCCCGGGTAATTGGGATATTGGAGCGAGAAATGGATATTCCCCCCGTATCTACAGCATGGGGGTAGATGAATTCATAACCGAAACGCGAAAGAGTAATTACGAACAGGCATGTCTGCTGGAAAAGCTATGAGAAGTGAGCGCATATTTGGCAACGACAATGATACGTGTCACATAAAATGTATTAAATTATTGTGAAAAATTAAACGAAACGTTTAATCCAAAAATAAACGTTTTACGGATGTGTTCTACTATCAAATTTGTTAGTATTGGAGCGGAGTGTTGGATTTGGCTGGTACACGCGTCTTGATGATCGAAACGCCTATATTCGCACATTTTGTAAAGAATATGGTTCGGCGAACATCTTTCGACTTGGAGGTCGTCGGCGCTGTTGTGAACGCTGGAGATGCCCTGGAGCTGATTCGCACTTATCAGCCTGACATATTGATCATTGATCTTCAGAGTAGTTTTCAAGATGGTTTGAATATCTTGATGAAGATTTGCAGTGCATATCCTAATGCTCAAATTATTGGTCGCATAAAAAACACCTCATATGAATTTATCATCCAGGCGATTTCTGCTGGTGTGAAGGGTTTCATCAACGACCAGACTCCTTTCAGTGAACTCGTCAAGGCCATTCAAACGGTCAAGCAAGGGTATGCCTTTTTACCCAATAACATAGCCAATCAGTTCGTGACAGGACTTCACCAATATCCAATTGTGCGCTAGAAACGTACTTCACTCAAATGCTAAACAGAACCGCCAATTTCGCTGATTCTCCGAGACATGTAAGCCGCAAAAGTTTTCTTTTGCGATTTTCTGTATGGGTGGTTTTGGTGTTTGTGCTGGCGTTGTCCTGGACATCAGTGGTTTATGCCGATGAGAATGATCCTGAGGCCCCGGCTGCAACTCAGATATCTCAGCAGGAAGATGCGGTGGGAACTGTGGCAAATGCAGAGATAGGCGCCGATGCTGAGGCGATCAGCGAGGTGGATGTTGCATCTGATGGGGAAAGCAATCCCGAAGATGTGACCCCGGAATTGGTGGATGAAGTATCAGCCCCGGTCGCTGATGAAGTATCGGCAACGATTTGTGAAACCATCATTGTTGTGGAAGATGAATCCGAGTGCGATGAGAGCGATCCTTGCATGGAACTCGCCAAGGAAGAAGAGCCTGTCGTCGAAGTTGTGCTTCCGGTGCCGACCCCCAAGGATGATCCCCGATCCGAAGAAACTGAGCCCACTCTGAGCGAGTCCGAACCCACCCTTCAGCCTTCAATCCCCAGCCCCCAACCCGTTATCCCCGACCCCTATTTCTTTGTCGATGGTGCCAAGCACAGCTTCTTGCCTTCCGGCGGCAACTGCCAGGGTGGTGCTAATTGCGTTGTATCCAGCACACCCATTCAGGATGCGCTGAATGCTGTGACCGGCGGGTTGGCTCCTGATGGTGCCACCATCTATATCGAAGGTGGCGAGTTCGGCGAGTTTGTGCAGCTGAATAATTTTACCGGGGAACTGACCCTGCAGGGCGGCGCCAACGGGAGCGCCACGGTTCTGACGGGTGGTGTCGGGTTGAGCAATTTGAACGGCAATGTGCAGTTGCGCGGTCTGGACTTTGAAGCCGGGGTCAGCGCCATTAACACAACCGGGTTGACGATTGCCGAGAGCGACTTCAGCGCCGGGCTGGTGGTGCTGAACAGTAAGGCTGTCACATTGCAAGACTGCCATCATAACGCCGGGGTGGTCATCAGCGGCAGCAGCCATGTAGACGTGCGGGATGGCACATTCAATGCGGGCGTGATTGTCAGCGGATCTCAAGATGTTTCCCTGACCAATACGCAAGTCAATGCCGCTTTGGTGGTGGTAGCTTCCGATGTGAAGGTGACCGGCTCCGAAGCGGATGATCAGGTTGAGGCCGAACTCGAAGATGATGCCAGCACGCTGGCGGTTTCTGGCGGCGGCGGGAATGACACGCTCAAGGTCAAGCTGAATATTGTGCAGGCTGCACTGACGGAACAAAAAGTGACCGCCGGGTCGAGCGTGGTGCAATATGATAATAGCGTCGAAAATCTGGAAGTCGTGGCCTCGGATGCAGAAGTAGAGATTGTTGAAGACGTGGTTTTGCTCGGCAAGTTGGCGATTGAAGCCAAAGCTATTCAGATCAACAGAAATCTAGGCGCTGAGCAGATTACCCTAAGCGCCACCACTGAACTTACGCAAGCGGCAGCCACACAGGTCGCGGCGGCCCAGCATATAGCCTACACCGCCGAGACGATTAGGATCGCTGGTGAAATTCGCAGCGACAATATTGAGTTAAGTGCCGAAGATGGCATCACCCTCGAAGCGGGGGCGGTCGTGGTAGCGGGGAGCAGTCTCTTCATCAACGCCGATACCGATGGGGATGGCATCGGTATTTTCGCGCAGGCCCCCGGTGCGGTCATCGAAGCGCAGTTGGGCAATGTGAATATGATTGCTGCGGATGTGCAGATTGAAGACGATGTCAACGCTCCGATGGGGGATGTGGTTTTGCAGGCATCCACACTGGATGCGATCATCCTGCTGGGAGATAGCGGGACGGGCTTCGAGTTGAGCAATGCCGAATTAGCGCAGCTACACCCCGGGGGTAGTTTGGCCATTGGAGATGCAGCACACACGGGGCCAGTCCTGATCGGCCAGCTTGAAATCGAGACCGCCGGTTTCGATTTGAATATCTTTGGTGGTGAAATCAGTCTGGGTGAAATTTCCCTGGCCTTCGGCATGGTGTTGAATCTGATCGCTCTGGGTGGTATTTTTGACCGCAATGGTAAGGGACGCAATCTGACCCTGCCGGGCGGCAGCGTATTTATGCAGGCGCAGACCGTCGGCACAGCGGATGATTCTATTGAAACCGCCGTGGATATGCTCTCGGTGCAAGTTGGTGTGGTGGGCGGCGCTTTCCTCAGCGACTTGAATCACAGCGATCCCCCGGCGGGTTTGGGCGTATATATAATGAACGAAGGTGATCTCACCCTTGGCGGCGCAGGCCTGGCTGCTGACGGTGAGATTTTTGTTTCTACGAGTGGCAAGATTGATGTTGTAGCCCTGGTTGTTGCCTCGGGCTTGGTGAAATTGACCGCTTTTGTGTTGGATATCCAAACGGACATTCAGGGCGCTTCTGTCGTCCTGAATGAGGTTCCTGACCCGCACCTTACCAGTGGTAACACGTTGTATACCTACCTGACGATTCAAGAAGCTATCAATGCTGTGGCAGGCGGCTTGATCCCAGATGATGGCACGATTTATGTGGAGGGCGGCGTTTTCGCTGAGGCCATCAATCTGATTGGGATTGACACTAATTTAACGCTAGCAGGTGGCGATGGAGGTGGCATCTCAACTCTTTCTGGCGCTATCACGATTTCGAATGCAGGCGTGGCAACTCCCCGAACCCTTACATTGCGCAATTTCACGATCGACAATTCGTTGACGGCGATTGGTAGCACAACGGGGCTGAACCTGGTTTTGGATGATATTAATCTACAGGTCGTAGCTATAAATATTTCCGGGTCAGCTTTTGCCGATTCGGTGGTGATGGATCTCAGTGCTAGTGCTGGAGCGGTGATCACCTTTGATGGCCTGGGTGGAACAGATAACCTAACGATCAATGACTCGAGTGGCGGCGGTCTCACGGTCAATCTTACTTCGACCACAGCAATCGTTACTGGCGGCGCCTGGAAAGCCGGGTACACGAATGTGGAGAACATTCAATTCAATAGCGGGGCAGGTGACGACTTCTTTCTTCTGAACAACTACACGGCACCCGGCTCATTGACCATCGGTGGTGGTGCAGGCCAGGATACGGTTACCGTAGCTGGCAATGTCACTCTGACTGATGATGGGGCGCTGAGTGTTTACGCCGAAACCATCAACGTGCAAAGTGGTGTGGTCATCTCCAGTGCTGCGGGGAATGTAGAACTCGTTGCGGTTGCCCAAGATGAGACCTCGGTTACCGATGCAGGTAATCTTGAGAACAGAGTTGCCCAGGTTGTTGTTGAAGGCAAGATTGAGACAACCGCCAATATTATCCTTCAGGCACAAGTTGTTCGCGATATCCATATTGTAGACATTTTAGGCGTTGATATGGCATCTGTCTCCGATGCCAGCGTCGCCGTGCGCAATGGGGCTGAATTGATTGCGGACGTACTCCTGATTAGCGCTACGACCCAGGGTACGGTTATTTCTGAATCGCTGGGTTGGGCAGTTACGAATACGTTTACTGAGAACGCTGATGCCTATATCAATGGCGGGAGTGTTATAAATGTTGCTAGTTTGAGTTTGAGCGCGACCAGTGCGACAGAATATACAGCTACGGGTAGAGATGCTTCCAATCGTATAACTGGTGATCCACATGCCTACGTTGATGGAAGCACCATCAATGCTGGGGTGGGCGGTGTCAGCATCATCGGGCGCGATATCGCCAAACTAACCGCAATTTCGCCCGAGTTCGAAATTGATCTGGGTGTGGATCTGCCAGTTTCTATTTCGTGGTCCGCAGCGCGAAATTATTTGGACCGCAATACTGAAGCCTATATTAGTAATTCACAGGTAACTGTTACCGTTGATGGTGGTGTACAGGTGAAAGCTGAACGCGATATGCAGGTCAGTGCGATGGCAGGCCCCACATCATTAGTTACCAGTACCCCACTGCCAGCCGATTATTCTTTCAGCATTGGTGGCACCTACGCATCTAACACTTTGCTTGGTGATGTGATTGCCTATATTGATAGCAGCAGTGTTCAAACTAATGCGTTGGGTGGAGTTTTGGTTGAAGCCCGCGATACTTCAGCGGTAGATTCCCATGCTGGACTCAGTCAAAAAACCGACCTTGGCGACTTCAGCATTGACGAAGGAACCGTGACTTTGGGTGTTTCACTGGCCTTTAATGCCTTGGGTTGGGATCCGGGTAATTTTCTGTTTGCCGCTATTGACGCTTTATTGGGAACTCAAATTGGAACCGAACAATCCCTTGATACCCTGGCCTATATACAGGATTCCACAATCCACGTTTTGGGCCTTGGAAGCTTGATAGTAACGGCTCTCTCATCTGCGCAGTTGAATGCCACCGTAAGCAATACCGCTGAGTCAATCGCTTCTGGACTGTATGCTGCCACCGGGATGAGTGTTGGCGGCATTGTAGCCAGCAACATGGTCAGCAGCACAACCAGCGCATTTATACGGGATACAAGTGAAGTAGATGGCGTGGTGACCGATGTGAATGCCGGGGGAGACGTCACCGTATCTGCCCAGGATAATTCTGGAATTCATGCCAATGTCAAGATTGCTTTGACCTCGCTGACTACCAACGATGGCAGCGCTGCCGTGTTAGATGAGGCTATCAGCGCATTGCTGCCTGTCGATTTCACCACCGCAGACGGTTTGCAGGAGATTGATTTTGGCGAAAAGATACGTTTGGCCGATGATTACATTGGTGGCGGGAATCCCAATGGTTTATACACTTATATGGGCACTACTGCTACATTGGATTTGGGCGCGGTTGATTACAGCAACTTGGATTATTGGAAAAAATACTACGCGACGCAGTTAATCCCCCAGGGGGTCAATATCTCCGAATCAGACTCAATCGCTGTTGGTGGCTTGGTATCACGCAACGATGTGCGCAGCACGGTTGAAAGCGCGGTGATTGGCTCCACCATCGTGGCAGCGGCGACAAGTGTCTACGCAGACAACACCTCGGTAATCCGCTCGTGGGTAGATAGCGTGGTCGAGACTTCGGGCAGCAGTGCCTTTGGCGAGGGCGTCTCGCTGGCAGTCAATGGAATAATTGCCACTAACATGATGTTGGGTAGCGCCAGTGCCTACATCCAAGACAGCACCATTACCACAACCGGCGACTTGCGCGTTGTCGCCGAAAACAGCGCCCTGATTGACGCTAAGGTAGAAGGCATTACTACCAGTGGCGATATGGCCGTGGGTGCAACGATGGCCTTCAACACTATCGGATTTGCCGCCGAGAATATTCCATTTCAGGTGATTGATGCCCTGATTGGCACGGATATTGGTGGCGAAGCTCCCGCCGCAGTCAAGGCGTATATTGAAAACAGCATCATCAATGTGGGCGGCGACTTACTGGTCGAGGCACTGGGCCAGGCCAAAATGCTG
>CALCSH010000039.1 GCA_937893815.1 uncultured Anaerolineae bacterium
CGGAGTACGCAGAGATCGCTGAGTAAGAAATGTTTTTCTCTGCGTTCGCCTGTGCCCTTTAGGGTACTGCGCTCTCAGCAGTGTAAATTTGCTTGAGTTTTGTTCAAGCTTTTGTTGACCACTACAATATTTTCATTTATCATTCTGATTTTTGCATTCTGCCTTCGTTTTTCACAACCGCACCAGCCGCGCCCGGCGGATTTCGGGTTCGCTTTCGAGTTCATCGCGCAAAGCTGCGGGAACAGGATCATCAATATTGATAAAAGAAACCGCCCGCCCCCCGGGTTTCTCGCGCCCGTAGCGCCATTGGGCCACGTTGATCTGCCCCCGGCCCAGGCGCGCCCCCACTTTGCCGATCACGCCGGGGACATCGTCATTTTCCAAAATCAGGACGTAGCCCTCGGGGTAAGCATCCACTTCAAACTGATCATACTGCACCAGCCGGGCTTCGCCGTTGCCAAATAGCACGCCCGCCACCGTGCGCTCGCCGCCATCCCAATAAATTTTGCAGGCAATCAGGTTGGGGTAATCGGCCTGATCGACCAGCCCTTTGACTTGCGCCGTGGTGATGCCCTGCTCATGGGCCAGCATCGGGGCGGAAACCCAGTTGACGGTGCAGCAATCCACGGGGCGCAGCAATCCATTCAGTAGCACAGCCGCCACCGGGCGAATCAGCCCGTCCAGCCCCTCGCCCAGCAACTCCACTTCAATGCGTGTAATCCAGCCATCGGCGAGTTGTCCTTGTAATTTTCCCAATTTCGAGGCCAGATGCATATAGGGCTTGACGGCGTGATAGGGCGTTTCAGGCACAAAGGGCAGATTGACCACATTGCGATAATCTTCGCCGCACAGCGCGGACAGCGTATCTGCAGCGATTTGCACCGAAGTCTGACGCTGGGATTCAACCGTGTTCTCGCCCAAATGAGGGGTGGCCAGCACTTTAGGATGCAAGCGTAGCGGCGCGTCGGGCGGGGGTGGCTCGACTGAAAATTGGTCAAGCGCCGCCCCGGCGAGGGCACCGTTCTCGAGGGCCTGCAACAAGGCGGTTTCGTCCACCAGACCGGGGTGCGTGCAGTTGACGAAGTAACTGCCGGGCTTCATCTGGGCGAAGGCTGCCGCATCCATAATGGCGTGAGTTTGCGCCGAGTAGGCCGTGTGCAGGCTGAGAATATCGGCCCGCGCCAGCAGTTCGGGGAAATTGACAATCTCGACACCTTGCTGGCGGGCAAATGAAAGATCGATATACGGGTCATAAACGAGCACATTCAGATCAAAAGCCTGCGCACGGATAGCTAGCGCGCGCCCGGTTTGGCCAAAGCCGATAATTCCCAGGGTTTTCCCGGCCAGCAAGAAACCGCGCATCGCATGGCGCGGCCACTCGCCGCGGCGCATGGCGCTATGCCCGGCGGGGATACTGCGCGCCAACGAGAGCAACAGGCCAAAAGTATGCTCAACCACGGCGGTGACATTAGCATCGGGTACGTTCAACACCAGCATGCCGCGGCGGGTAGCCGCCTCAATATCAATGTTTTCGATCCGTTCTCCAGCGCGGGCAATAACCTGCAATTTTGACGCCGCGGCGAGAAATTCTTCATCCACGCGGGTGGAGGCACGCACAATCACCGCATCGGCTTCGGGGAGCGCGGCCAACATCTTGGCGCGCGATTGGTACGGCCCGCTAACAATGGCATCTTCAGCAGCCTGCAAAATCGCGCGGCCGGGCGAATCAAGTTGATCAGTGATGAGAATGTGGAAGGTCATAAGTATCTCAAGGCATTAACGCAAAGTCGCCAAGACGCAAGGGCGAAAAGAAAAATATATAGAAGCTTTGCGTCGCCTGTGCCCTTAGGGTATTGTTCCTTTGCGTCCTTTCGTTGTAGTTTTTACCGTTTCAGCGCGTGCAGAAACGCGGCGCGGGTTTCGGGGTTGCGGAAGGTGACTTCATCGGCGTAGATGCGCTGTATGCCATCTGCCCAGAGCAGCGCGATTTCCGGCGTGTTGCCCAATTGGCCCAACGCCAGCGGCAAAAGCGGCGCCAGGCTCAGGGTGTGGATGTAGACCGGCGATTCATCGGCGATGCGCTGGCGGAAGGCCGCTCCGCCAAAACCGATGAATAAATCGACATCATCCTGCACTTCCATATCGGAGAGACCATCCCCGATCATCAGCACCCGTCCCGGATATTCGGCGCGGATGCGTGCCACGATCTGATTTTTGCCGCCCATCATCGTCAGCGGGTTGGCTTCAATAGCCATATACTGGGCGCGGGGATTGCGCCCACCGGGATGCTCCCAATAGCGCCACCACGGGCCAGAAAGCTGATCGTATTCCATGTCGACGGCAAAAATCTGCTCGCGCGGTACACCCAACCAGACGCCGAAATCGCGCACCGGCTCGATCAACCCGCCGCTGACGATGAAGACTTTAACGCCCGATGTCTGCAGCGCGGCGATCACGGCTTTGGCATCGGGAATCACCGTCTGGCGGTACAACTGGGCAATATGCTGCACCTGCGTCTGGGTGGGGTTGGCGGTCACCAGGCGATGACCATAAACGGCTTCAAGGGGGATATCGCCCTCCATAGCGCGCTTGGTCAGCAGGGCGACATCATGCTCGTGGCCGGTCAGGCGGGCAAGTTCGTCAATGCCCTCGATGGTACTGAGGGTGCTGTCACAGTCAAAAACGACAATATTGGAGATGGGCCAGATGGGAGGAGGGGTCATAAGGAATGATGAATGCAGAATGCAAAATCTTCATCATTCAACCTTTTGCATTCTGCATTTTGCCTTTTGCATTTAGGATTTTAAAATCAGAGTATGTTTCGCTTCACTATCCACCTGCGCCCGCGTCCACAGCATGGGGTGATATTCGACGTTTAGCCAGAGTTCGGCGAGATCGTCATAATGCGGGCTGGCAAGCTGACCGGATTGCCCGGGCGGGTGCATCGAGAGCGATTTACTCAGATCGCTCATATCCACAATCTGGCGGAAGGTGGGCGACCAGGCGCGGTTGTTGTAGGGCGTGCCCGGAGCCATGGCAGTCTGGCAGGGAGTATCGGTATCGCCGCCGATAGCGAAGGGACCGCGGTTGAAGGCTTGATCGAGCGGTTTCTGCGCCCCAAGGGGATGCTCAAAATTAACCTTGTGGAAGTTGCCCCAGGCCCAGCCGCTTTCATCGGGGCCGAGAGTTTCTCGCAACCAGGCGATGGTTTCTTCCAGGCTGCGCGTGATCCAGGTATCGCGCCCGCCCGCCTGCTGCACCCACCACGAATCGGGGCTGTCGAGCATACGCAGCAACACGACCGTATCTTGCCCGTAAAATTCATTGGAGTGCATCAGCAGCGGGTGGAAACCCTCCCCCATCACACGCGTGGAAAGTTTCGCGCCCAAACCGGGAACAAACAGATTGCGCACCAGGGTGTAGCGCACCACTTCGTAGATCGCGCCGCCAACGCTCTCCGGGGCGAGAATCCCATCCCAGGCAGCCAACAACTTCAGGGCGAGTCCGGCATCCCCATTGGATGTAGTGAAATCTTTGAGCCGTGCTTGTAATTCGATCCCCGGCAAGCAAGTGAAATCACGCTGGAATCGGGCATGATCTTGCAAGCTGAGTTGATCCTGCCCTTCGATCAGATCCGACAAGCGCCGGGCGCGGTAGCCGTTCATCCAGACATTGCCAAGGAAGTGAGGGTAATCGTCGGGGACGATTTTATGATTGCAGGTGACCAGATAGCCCTGCTCGGGGTTGAGGGCGTGGGGCATGGCTTCGAAGGGCACCTCGTCCACCCATTCGTATTCGCCCGTCCAGCCCGGCGCGGGGATACTACCAGCGCCTTTGGCGCGCACGGGCACGCGCCCGGTAGCCCAGTAGCCGATATTGTTCTCGACATCGGCATAGGCTACATTAAGCTGCGGGGCCTCGATGCAACGCATGGCTTCGACAAAGTCATCCCAGCCGCGGGCGGTGTTGAGGCCCAGCCAACCTTCCAGGGCAGGAACAGGGCGCAGGGCCATCGACTGCACGGCGACTTTTTGTTCCGGGTAACCGACCACATCCGAGATGACCGGGCCGTGGCGGGTGATAATGACACGCTCGATATGCGCCTCTTTGCGTCCCTTGACATGAATCGGCTCCTCGATGACTTCGGCGGCATGCCACTGATCCTGAAATAAATATTTATTTTCCGAATCGATCTGCTCGATATACAGGTCTTCGGCATCGATAAAGGCCAGGGTCATGCCCCAGGCAATGCGCTCGTTGTGGCCGACCAGCACCATCGGCACGCCCGGCAGGCTGACACCGGTAACATGGAAATCGGGGGCATGCAGATGGGTTTCATACCACAACGAGGGCATACTGACCGCCAGGTGCATGTCGTTGCTCAGCACGGCTCCGCCAGTAGCGCTGCGCCGCGGCGAAACGGCCCAGGCATTACTGCCCTTGCCGCGGTCGAGGAAGGGGCCGGGGATTTTTCGCAGCAGGCCGTTGGGATCGAGGGCGTTAAATTCGATGCCTTGCGGTAAGGTCAGGGGATTACCCGCCGGGAAATGAATTTCCAATTCGGCAGCATGTTCCAGGCCGACCTTTTCGGCGATCTTGGCACGTAAAATTTCTCCCTGCCAGGCATGGGAGAGCTGCCAGACCATCACACGCGCAAATTGGGCGCTCTCTTCGGGCTGCCAGGGGGCAGGTTTATGCCCCAACAAAGTGAACTCCACCGGTAGTTTGGATTTGGGATGCGCCATAAAGGCATTCACCCCGGCAGCATAGGCCGTGAGCGCATCTTTGACATCGGGCGCGGCGCGCTCAAAATCGACGCGACCCAGGCGATGGAATCCGAAGGTGCGGATAGCTCGGTCGGTATCAAAGGCTATTTCGCCAAACAACTCGCTGAGCGTGCCCTGCGCTGTGCGGCGGTTGAGTTCCATCTGGAAGAGGCGATCCTGAGCGTGGGCGAATCCCTGGGCAAAGAACAGGTCGGCGCGGTTCTGAGCGTAGATATGCGGGATGCCCCACCGATCGCGGATAATCTCGACCGGGGCAGTCAATCCTTGAAGGGTCAGCGTGCCATCCGTTTGGGGCAGCCGGGCGCGGCTCATCGGCGTGAGCACGCCGCGGGCCAGTGAGCCGAGAAAGGTTTTTTGTGCGGGCATGGGGCCTCCTACTTGAATGCAAAATGCAAAATGATGAATGCGGAATGCAAAATTCGAAAATTTCCCTGCGCAGCGTTGATGGAAATGCATTCGAAATATTTCACTGCAGAGAGCGCCAAGATCGCTGAGACAAGCCAAAAAAGTTTAAAAATCTCTGCGTTCTCAGCGAACTCAGCGGTTAATATTTACCGTCAATCCGCAAAAGAAAACTATCCAAAATTCATTCCTGATGCTTTTGTATTTGCAATTGTAACCGAATTACGCGCTTCCTTTGGGGGTTGGGTATAATTACCCCTGTTATCTAATTGCCAGATTCCCAATCCCTGAGGTTTTTATGACTACTCCCCTTGTTGAATGTGTACCCAATTTTTCCGAAGGCCGCCGCCCGGAAGTGATTCAAGCAATCTCCAACTCGATTGCCGCCGTGAACGGCGTTTTTGTGCTCGACCATCACATGGATGGCGACCACAACCGCACCGTGATTACCTATGTCGGCTCACCCGCGGGGGTAGAAGAAGCCGCCTTCCGCAGCATCGCCAAAGCCGCCGAACTCATCAATCTCGATGAGCATGAAGGCGCGCATCCCCGTATCGGGGCCACGGATGTGGTGCCGTTCATCCCCATCTCCGGTGCGACGATGAAAGATTGTGTAGAAATTGCCCGCCGGGTGGGGCAGCGCGTGGGCGAAGAACTCAATATTCCCATGTATCTCTACGAAGAAGCCGCCCAACGCCCCGACCGCACCCGCCTGGAAGTCATCCGCAAGGGCGAATACGAAACCCTGAAAGAGACCATCGCCACAGACCCCTTCCGTGCGCCGGATTATGGCCCTAAAAAACTCGGTCCCGCCGGGGCGACCGTCATTGGGGCACGCGAGTTTCTCGTCGCTTACAACGTTTACCTGACCACGGACGATGTTGAAATCGCCAAGAAAATCGCCAAGAGCATCCGCCACTCATCCGGCGGGCTGCGCTACGTCAAGGGTTTGGGGTTACTCGTCGATGGCATGGCACAGGTTTCGATGAACCTGACCAATTTCCGCAAAACGCCGCTGGCCCTGGTGGTAGAGACCATCCGGCGCGAGGCGCAGCGCTACGGGGTGGGTATCCGCCACAGTGAACTGGTCGGCCTGATTCCGCAGGATGCGCTGGTCGATGCGGCAGTGTGGTACACGCAGATGGATCAGTTTGAGCCGGATCAAATTCTGGAAAAGAAATTGTATGCGGCCGTGAGTACGTCAGGAGGTCAAGACATCTCGACGTCCGACACACCGACATTTATTGACGCCCTCGCCGAAGGAAACCCCACCCCCGGTGGCGGATCAGCTTCGGCCTACGCGGGAGCGATGGGCGCGGGGCTGGTCTCGATGGTGGCGCGGCTGACCCTGGGCAAAAAGAAATATGCCGAAGTGGAAAACCAGATGCAGGCCATCCTCGACGAGTCCGAAGCCCTGCGCGCCGACCTGACCACCACTGTGGCGCGCGATGCAGCCGCCTTTGACGGCATTATGGCGGCCTTCAAACTCGTCAAAGACGACCCCAGGCGCGAGCAAGCCATTCAGGAGGCCACCCTGCACGCCGCCAAAGTCCCGCTGGAAGTGGCGGGGAAATCGCTGCGGGTGATGGAATTAGCTTTGCAAGCGGTCAGCGCGGGCAATCTCAACGCCATCACCGATGCCGGCACCGGCGCAGCTATGGCGCAAGCAGCCCTGAGCGGCGCGGGCTACAACGTGTGCGTCAATATTTTAGGCTTGAACGACAAAGACATTGCCGATAATCTCGTAGATGAAGTTCAGGCCATCAAAGCCAAAGCCGCTGAGTTGCAGGCGCGGTTGCGTCAACAACTTACTGAGCGCGGTGGGTTGGCGTTAGCATGATGAAACGGTTGAAGGTTGCAGGTTGCAGGTTGCAGGTTAGGTGGTTATGCTGCGTTATTGTGGGGTTACTGGTGGCGCTTTCTGCCTGCGCTCCTACCGCTGAAAATCAAGAACTGGCGACCACCGAAATTAGTTTGATAACCGAAACTCAACCTTCAACGTTAAACCTGCAACCTGCAACATCTACCCCCAACTCCCCAACCCCATCCCCCATCCCCCCCTCGCCCACCCTGCTCCCCTGCACGGATGAATTCTGCATTCAGGCGGGGCATTTCGTCTTGCAACGGCCTATCGCTGCCGATCTCGTTGATGTCATTGATCCCACCTACCGCTACGGTAACACCGCCAACGGCCTGCGTAAAACCCATCACGGGGTCGAATTCGTCAATCCGCAGGGCACCCCTGTACTGGCCGCCGCTGATGGCGTCATCATCATCGCCGGAAACGATTATCAAGACCCCCTGGCCGATTTCCCCGCATTTTACGGCAACGTCGTCGTGATTGAACATACCTTCCCTGATACCCAATTGCCTGATTACCTGATGCCTGTTTACACCCTCTACGGACATCTTTCTGAGGTGCGCGCCAAGGTTGGGCAAACTGTCCACACGGGTGACACCATCGGGCTGGTCGGCTTCACCGGAGCGGCCATCGGTGAGCACTTACATTTTGAAGTGCGCCAGGGTGAGAACAACTACCAGGCCACGCGCAACCCCGAATTGTGGCTGTCACCCCATTTCGATGAAAACGGCCAGCCCGCCGGAGCTATCGCCGGGCGCGTGATCGATGAGTATGGCAACGCTATTTATATCCCCACGGTCACGATCGAACAAATCAACCCGGCGGGCGGCGACCCGCTGGCGGTGTACTATATTGAAGGCTACGCCGACTGGACAGTTAACGGCGACGACACTTGGGGGGAAGCCTTCGCGCTTGGCGACATCCCCGCCGGTCAGTACCGCATCAGCTTCGTGGCGCGCGGCCTGCAAAGCTATGAAGTTGAAGTTCTGCCAGGCATGGTGACAGTAATTACTTTCGATGCCGGGGCATCCGGCAATTAGGAATGTAGAAATGGGAATACGTAGCCTCCTTGCGCTGCTGATCTTCTTCATAACGGGCTGCACGCGCATCTACCAAAGTTCCCAACCCCCAATTACCTATGTGCCCGATTCGTCCATGCCTTCCCCCTCGCCCTTCCAGCCCATCCAGTGGACATTGACACCCTCGGCGACCTTGGCGCCATCGGCCACGCCCAGCCCCACACCTGCGCCGTTCAGCATTTGGATTGCCAACTCACTTCCCGCCAGGTTCGTAGATGCCCTCGCCCTGCCCCCCGATTGGGGTCTGACGGACCAACCCGCCGCGTCCGGGTTGCAACTCAGTGTGGGAGATGAAAACCCGGTCAGCCGCTGGGTATATACTTTAGTAGCGCCATTCCCCACGATTGCGGATGGCATCTCAGCGGGGGATTTGCACGCCGCCTGGAAAGGCACAGCCGACTCGCTCTGGGGTAGCGCGCCACTGATGATGGCAGAATCCACTCTGGAGACAATCGCCGCTTATTGGGGTGCACCCGCCCCAGGCGCGGTGCAGATTCACCCCACCGGGGAACTGGCCGACAACGCCTGGTCCTCGCGCCCCTCCTGGGCAATTATCCCCTTTGAGCAACTCGATCCGCGCTGGAAAGTCATCGCCATCGACGGCGTTTCCCCCATCCACAAAAATTTCGACCTCGGCGATTACGAATTGAGCATCCCCATCTCATTGAGCGGGGGTGAACCGCCCGCGGGAGTCGTTATCCCCACCTCGAATCGCGATCCGCATAAACTGACTGTTGTCGCTATGACTGGCGTGACGGCGCTGGTGCGGGCCACGGCCTTCGCCATGGAGCAGCAGGGCGTCAGCTACCCGGGGCTGGATATCGCCACCTGGCTGCGCGCCGCCGATATCACCCACATCAGCAACGAAGTACCCTTCGCCGAAGATTGCCCCTATCCCAACCCGGTGCAAGAGGGCATGCGTTTTTGTAGCCGCGACAAATATATCGGCCTGCTGGAGGCGGTTGGCACAGACATCATCGAACTGACGGGCGACCATTTCAGCGATTGGGGCGCGGCGGCCACCCTGCACACTCTGGATTTATATGCCGCGCGCGGCTGGCCGGTCTACGGCGGCGGCGAGAATTTGACACAAGGGCGGCAGGCGGTTTTGATGGAGCATAACGGAAACCGTCTGGCCTTCATCGGCTGCAATGCCAAAGGCGGCGGTTATGCCCAGGCCAGCGCCTCCACCCCCGGGGCGGTGGCTTGCGATTTCACGTGGCTGTCCGCCGAAATCGAACGCCTACGCGACGAAAACTATCTGCCGATTGTGACCTTTCAGCATTTTGAGTACTATACCTACGCGGCGCAACCCGACCAACAGCGAGACGCCCGCCGCACGACGGAAGCCGGGGCCGTAATCGTCAGCGGCAGCCAGGCGCATCAGCCGCAGGCTTTTGAATTTTCCGATGGCGGGTTTGTGCATCACGGACTGGGCAATCTATTTTTCGATCAGTATGCGGTCAGCGAAGCCACGCGGCAGGGCTTTATTGACCAGCACATTTTCTACAATGGACGGCATATCAGCACTGAGCTTTTGACGATTTATTTTATCGACTACGCCCGCCCCCGACCAATGACGGCCGAAGAGCGCGCCGCTTTATTGAATGCAGTGTTTCAGGCCAGTGGTTGGTAGACTGACCCCACAAAAAAGTTTGCTATTGGATCGAATAGGCTCGCAAAAAAAGTCATGGTAGACTTCCGTCAGTATTCAACCGCTCAAAACAAATGATCAGGTACACCCCTTTTTTCGGCTTCTTTCTGCTCGGTCTGAGCAATTACCGCTCAAGGAGACTAACATGGGACTAAAACCCGACCACTGGATCCGCAAGATGGCACAAGAACACCGCATGATCGAACCCTTCGAACCGGGGCAGGTGCGCAACGGTGTGATTTCGTACGGGGTTTCATCCTACGGCTACGACATCCGCGTGGCCGATGAATATAAGATTTTCACCAACGTTTATTCGGCAATGGTCGATCCCAAGAATTTCGATCCCAAATCCATGGTTGATTTCAAGGGCGAGGTCTGCGTAATCCCACCAAACTCATTTGTATTGACCCGCACGATGGAATATTTCCGCATTCCGCGCAGCGTGCTGACGGTTTGTTTGGGCAAAAGCACCTATGCTCGCTGCGGCCTGATCGTCAACGTGACCCCCTTTGAACCCGAATGGGAGGGTTATGTCACACTCGAAATCTCCAACACCACCCCGCTGCCTGCCAAAATCTATTCCAATGAGGGCATCGCCCAGGTATTATTCTTCGAAGCCGATGAAGAATGCGAAATCTCGTATGCCGACAAGAAAGGCAAATACCAATACCAAAAGTCGATTGAGTTGCCGAAG
>CALCSH010000040.1 GCA_937893815.1 uncultured Anaerolineae bacterium
ACTTGCTTGTACCCAATCTTTCAAACCCTTATCCAAAATGACCGAACCGAAAGTTTTAACGCTTTGAATTGTAAATTCGCTGCCATTATCCGAACGGATAAACACTGGAACCCGGCACTCTGCGATTACGGTTGTCAGGAGTGAGATGACATCTTCAGCTCGAATTGAAGTCGACACCAGGATGGCCAGACATTCACGAGTGAATTCATCGAGGATACTCAAGGTTTTGAACGGTCTGCCATCTGCCAAGCGATCAAAGAGAATGTCATAGGTCCACACATGATTGGAGTATTCGGCCTGGTGAGGTCAATCAGGTTGACTGTCCGATTTACGTCGTTTGCGAGTGCGCTGGGACCCGAGTTGAAAGTTATGTTTCTGCCACAATCGCCAGGAAGTGCCCTCGAGCAAACCGCCCTCGATAAGATGGCTGAATCGCCCCTGATCGAAGAAAATATCCCGACCAGCATGGAAGTCCATACGCACCAGGGGCATCCGTTCCAGGTGCTGCATGGCCCCTATAAGGATCCCTATAAAGTTGTTGAATATGGGGCTGAGCTAGGCTTGGGTAGCCGGGAATACGAACTCGTCGATGTATTCCCCGTCCAGGATGCGGCTTTTGGTACTCGCGAATATATCTCGGCAAACTAATTTGCTCGCAGCGTGAGATAAAAAAAGAGTGTGTGGATTTCCACACACTCTTTTTTTGATTCTATTTCAATCGTTCCGCATACAATTTGCGGAATTTCGCCACCTTTGGGGCAATCACCACACAGCAATAGCCCTGGTTCGGATTGCGCTCAAAATAATTTTGATGATACTCTTCTGCTGGGAAAAATTCGCGAAAAGCCGCCAGTTCGGTTACCAGGGGATTGGACCATATTCTTTGGGTTTCGATTTCTGTCATCACTTGTTCAGCGATCTCGCGTTGAGCGTCGTTATGATAGAAAATCGCCGAGCGATACTGTGTACCCATGTCGGCGCCTTGACGATTGAGCGTGGTGGGGTCATGTACCGTGAAAAATACACGCAATAGATCATCAAAGCCAATGCTCTGCGGGTCAAAGGCAATCTGCACCACTTCGGCATGGCCTGTTCGCCCGGAACATACTTCCTCGTAAGTCGCATTGGCCGCACCCCCCGAATAACCCGAAGTAACAACATCCACTCCGCGCAGTTCGGCGAAGACCGGTTCGAGACACCAAAAACAACCCCCGCCTAAAGTTGTGAGTTCTTTTGACATCACATTAATCCAAGATACTCGCCATCATCTCGGCGATGGCATGATATACCGGCGACTGATTGCCCAAATCGACCAACGGACGGCCTGAAAATTCAAATTCCGATAATTCTGCATTAGCAGGGATCGTGCCCAGGAGTGGGATATTCATTTTGTCGATGCGCTCCTGCAAAGGGGGTGGAATTTCACCCGGAAGGCGATTCACAATCAGATAGGCATTGGTCACATTTACATCGAGTTCGTCGCGCATGGCTGCTATGCGCTCGGCGGTAACAATACCGCGCTGCGTCGGGTCGCTGACAACCAGTAAATGATCCACATCGCGCGTCGTGCGGCGGCTGAGATGTTCCATTCCGGCCTCGTTATCGATCACCACATATTTGTAACCGCCGCCTATGCTGTCGATGACCTCGCGCATATTATGATTGACGGCGCAATAACAGCCTGGCCCTTCACCGCGCCCCATGGCGATGAGATCAAATTTGTCGCCCTCGGCCAGTGAAGAACGAATTTCGTAATCCAGATGCTCTGCTTTCGTAATACCGCCGGGCAGCGCGCCCATCGCCGCGCCGGTTTGAGTCAGCGATGCGCGCACCTGGTGCAGCATATCCTCACGGATGTCGCCTACCGTCCAATCCAGATCGAGCCCTAAAACCATATTCAAATTGCTGCTGGGGTCAGCATCAATCGCTAAAATTGCGCCAGGCTTGTTTTCGGACAAATACTTGATCACCATACCGGCGATCGTCGTTTTGCCCACCCCGCCCTTGCCTGCTAAAGCTATTGTGATTGTCATACTTTTGTCTCCAGTTTTCGTTATTCACTCTGCGAAAGTGTTAGCCTGAGTAAATGCTTTTACTTGTAAGAATTTCAGACATTTTCTTTGCGGATTCATTTAAGGATGGCACATGATCGTATACCGGGATTCCCAGTCGATCGGCTTCTTGAACGCCCATATCCGCGTGCAGGAATCCCAAAATTGGAATTCCAGGTGATTCTGTGACCAGAAAGTTTTCTTCATCCTTGTTGCGTACCTTGTTTCCAACGAGCCACAGACGATTCAGGCCAATGTCATTGGCCAGTTTCTTGATCTGGCGCGCCGTGCCCAGACTGCGGCGCGTTGGCTCTACGACAATAACCATAGCGTCGACAAAATCCACGGTGGCGCGGCCTAAATGCTCTACTCCGGCATACATATCCAGCAGGAGCATATCATCCTCGCGAAAGAGCAAGTGCGTGAAGAGCGTTTTTAGCATGGCTGCTTCCGGGCAGATACAACCTGAGCCGCCAAGCTCCACGGAACCCATCTCGAGCAGACGCACGCCGCGGTGCAGCACACTGAAACGCTCTGGAATATCATCTACGCGTGGGTTAATAGTAAAAAATCCGCCACTGGTGCCCGGTTTGGCGCCGGTGCGCTCTTCGATCAATTTATCCATTTCAGCAATGGGTTTGAGTTTGGCCAATTTATCTTCGGGAAAGCCCAACGCCCCTGCCAGACACGGTGATGGATCGGCATCTACGGCTAAAACTTCGCGGCCCACATCGGCATAAGCCTGGGCCAGCAAGGCGGTCAGTGTGGTTTTTCCCACGCCGCCCTTTCCACTGATAGCTAGTTTCATTGTTTCTCCTGAAATCAGGTGTTAGATGAGTAAGTATTAGGCAATTGGGTAATTAGGTAATTAGGGTTCCCGATTGCCTGATACCTAATTACCTAACACCTGGTAACTGATTTACTTCGCTTTTATCAACATACGCGTTAGCTGGCTGCCCAAAATGGCGCAGGCATCGGTGGTGAGATGATACCCGGCGGAGGCGTCAAATAGAATTCGGTAAGAAGCGGGAAAATCTTCATCACCCAGCCAACAGACCACCATTAGCGCCAGACGCGGCAACACATGAAACGAATAAGCCAGATTGCCGAAAAACTCGCGTCGCCCGCCTAATTTCTCGGCGGCTTGTGCGAACGCATCGGAATCGTTGCCAAAGGTCAGAGTCAACTCTTGCCCGGTATAGGCCTGAAATGCCTGGGTGTAAAATTTGCCGTCGGGTAATTCTGTGAAGGCAATCCAGTCGCTGGATTGCGGCGTGCTACCGGAGATATGAAAATAATACAGCAGCATGGTCTGGTCGAAGGTGTTGAGTTCTTCGCCGCTGTGGGCATCTTTGGCAGAAAACTCCGGAAAGGCAAAAATCACATCTTTGTTCCACAAGGCCAACTTGAACGTCCCGCGCTTTTCGCCGGTTGAGGTGTAGATGCTCCCGGTGCGCAAAGCGGCCTGCTCGGGGTCGATATGCTGCAATACGGCACGGATTTCATCCCCACGATCTTCCAGGGGATTTGGAGCATTTTCTTTGAGCAAGGGATCACCTAATAGCCAGGCTTTTTTGTCCGTCATGCTGAAAACCTCATTGCGGTAAAGAAATTCAGAGAGCCACTCGAAAAAATGACTCTCTGAATTATATCAGCCCTTCCGATCGGAGGAGGAGATGGTGATCCAGGCTTTTTCGGAACACCGTGATTTATTCGGTCTCGACGGCCAGGCAGGTGAGGGTTTCTAAAACGCCGGGGATTGGTTGGATTTGAGAGTAGAGAATTTTCCCGATGGCGTTAACATCTTTGGCCTCAACGGTGGCGACGGCGTCGTAGGGGCCAAAGGTCATACTGGCTTCGATGATGCCAGTTACACTTTGCAGGTGCCGAACTACAGATTGCATATCACCTGTACGGATGGTAATTAAAACATAGGCTTTCATGAGTTCTCCTTCCAAGCTTAGATTTAATCAGTTTCGCGCAAGAAAATGACCCAATAAATACCGGCCACGAACAGCGATCCGCCAATAATATTGCCGATCGTGACTGGCAGTAAATTATTCAGCAAAAACGCTTTCCAGGTGAGTTCGGGTAAAATTAATCCTGCGCTGTTATAGAATGCGGGGTCAAAGCTCTTGATAAACAAACCCATCGGAACAAAGTACATATTGGCGACACAGTGTTCAAAACCGGCGGCGACAAAAGCCGTAATTGGGAAGATGATGGCAGCAATTTTATCGACTGTGCTGCGGGCGCTAAATGTTAGCCAAACGGCCAGACAAACCAGCGCATTGCATAAAATACCCAGAGCGATGGCCTGCCCAAAGCCGAGTTCGACCTTGCTATTGGCAATCGTGAGTACGGTTACGCCCACGTTGCCATCAGCAAAGGCGTATTGCCGGGTGAAGAACATCAACAGTGCCGTCCCCACGGCACCCACAAAATTGCCCAAATATACGATCCCCCAATTACGCAGCAAAGCCCCCGTACTCACTTTTCCGCTGGCCCATGCCATCACAATTAAATTATTCCCGGTGAATAATTCTGCACCACCGATGACTACCAGGATCAGCCCCAGGCAAAAGACAAAGCCCACGAGCAATTTGGTGACACCATAGGTCAGCACGCCTACCGCGCCAGTGGCAATTGTGGTGGCAAAAATAGCGCCCATGGCGATGAATGCACCCGCAAGCAGCGCCAATGCAAATGTGCGCATGTCGGACACTTCGGTTTTGCGAACCCCAATATATTCCGCACGCCGCGCCATTTCAGCAGGTAATAACGCATCGATTCTCAATTCGCTCATAAAATACTCCTTCAGGGCGTATGCACTAATTTGGGATATGCCCTACTTGATGAAATGTCAGACAAGTGACAATGGTAAAGGAGCCGCTTGCAGAGGCTAAGTGACGGAAGCCACGAAAGGTTGTGACGATATTCACAAACTCGACATGCCAAGCCTGTCCCGGTGTGGGTTGCTATAAAAAAGCGCCAGCCTCCCCCCAGAGCTGGCGCGCATAAAATTAGGATGGGGTGTGATGTAGCCGTTCTTGGGCTGATTGGTTTGTCTACTGCTCCAGATACGAGTCGGCGTAAATGACTTTGTTGAGCAGAATCTGCACGGTTTTCCAGACGGCAACCTGCTCGGGGTCGTTCATGTCCACATCATCGACGGTGGGATGTTCCATATTGGCAATGCGGTCGTGAATGGTGAGGAAGAGCTTTGCCAGCGGGGTGCTTTCGTCGCGCGCTTCGATAATGCGGATGACTTCCATCAACTCTTTTTCGAGCGGATTGGCAATCATCATTTTCAGGCCGGCGCCCATGACCATCGCACAGTAAACACTGTTGATCAGCGGGCGGTTTTTGTGCGGCACGGCGTTGGAGACGTTGGAGAGGCCGACTGAAATTCCGGGAGGGGGATCCCAGGCGAACTGGATTGTGCGCACGGCCTCGATCAACTCCGGGCAGTATTCCTGGCAGCCGGAAACTGTCAGCACCAGAGGATCAATAATGAGATTCTCAATCGGGTAGTCTAGCTCGAGACAGCGGGGAATCAATGTTTCGAGGGCAATATTGACGCGGTCATCGGCGCCCACGGGAATGCCGCTCTTGGTGAGGGTCAGGGCGATGAGTTTGGCATTATATCTCTTCGCCAGTTCGGGTACTTTTTCCAGGCGTTCAGCCTCTGCCGACATCGAGTTCAGGATGGGCTGGGCTTTGGTGATGGTTTTTAGTGCGGCTTCCATGCCGAATACATTGGTTGTATCGATGCATAGGGGCACATCCACCACGGTTTCAACGGTTTCAACCATCCAGGGGAAAACTTCTTCCCAATCTTTTTTGCGCGGCCCCAGGTTAAGGTCCACGCATTGTGCGCCAGCCTCCACCTGTTTGATGGCCGCTTCCATGAAATACTCCCGGTCGCGGTTTTTAAGCGCTTCTTTGACCGCTGGAGAGATAATGTGGATATTTTCGCCGATGATGTACATATGTATCACTCCTTACAAATTAGGTGATTAGTGATTGGGTGACTAGGGATCAGGAAAACCGGTATTTGAATAATAATCCCTGATTCCTGGTCACCTAATCACTTATTTCATTTTCCTATTGCTTTTGCAACTGTCGGGAATAGGCTCATATCGGTATGCGGCAGGAACAATGCTGACATAAAGGCATCGTAGAACGAATTGTCGGCAGAGAGTTCAATATAGGTCATGCGGGCGGCTATGTCGGTGATGCGGCGGCGCAGGGTGTGATCGATGAGCGCCATATAGGCGCCGCGCACCGAGGTGTTGCCCAAAAATTGGAAACGATCCCAATCGACATCGGGCAGCAGGCCAATTTCGACCGCTTTTTCTACGTTGATATATTTGCCGAAGGAACCACCAATCAATACTTTTTCTGCAGCTTCCAAGGGCATCCCCACGCTGGCGGCCAGCACGCTAAATCCGGCGTAGATGGCTGCCTTGGCGCGCAGGAGATTATCAATATCGACATTGGTGATGACGATATCTTCATCCGTCGCAGATTCGCTGGCCCAGGCGATCACATACTCGCTGCCATGATCGCCATCGCGTACGCGCGGTGTGTTGAGTTTGGTGTTGATGCTGCCGCCTTTATCGACGACACCGGTCAGGAACATCTCAGCCAGCAGCGAGATAAGGCCGCTGCCGCACAGCCCTTTGGGCTTGACACTGCCAATTACGCGGAAAGATGGGTCGTAGGTATCGCCGTTGACCCACACTTCTTCGATGGCGCCTTTGGTGGCACGCATCCCGTGGAGTACGCCGGCCCCCTCAAAGGCTGGCCCCGCCGAGCAGGCACAGGTCACGAGCCAATCTTTGGAGCCAAATACCGTCTCACCGTTGGTGCCCACATCCAAAAAGAGCACCACATCATCGGAATCATCCATCCCGGAGGAAAGCACTCCGGCGCTGATATCGGCGCCAACGTAGCTGGCTACGCCGGGCAGACAATCGATGACGGCTCGCGGATGCATGGTCAGACCCACATCGATAGCGCTGAGCGCAGGGATATGGTTGACGGCAGTGACGAAGGGCGACAAGCGTATGCTGGAGGCAGGAATGCCTAGCAAGAGATGGATCATGGTGCTGTTGCCCGCGATGGTGGCTTTCATGATCTCGTTGGGTTCGGCTTTAACTCGCTTGCAAGCTTGTTCGATAAGGCCGTTGATCGTATCTACCACCAGGCCGCGCATTTTCTCGGTGCCGCCTTCTTTTCCGGCAACGATGATGCGTGAGATGACATCCTCGCCGCGCGTGATCTGCTGGTTATATTCGGCAACCTGGGCGCGGACTTGCCCGGTGTGCAGGTCTACCAGCCAGACCGAAACGGTGGTTGTGCCAATATCTATCGCCGCGCCCCACAGGGGCTGGTCTTCGTCAGCATAGCCCGGCTGCAAGCTGAGTAGTTGATTGGGGCTATCGGTGTCATCCCAGGTGCTGGTGTTCAGGACCGCGGTGACCTTCCAGTCGCCCTCACGCAGCACGTCGCCCATTTTGCGCAACATTTCCAAAGATGCGTGCAGGGGTGCGATTCCGGCTTCTTTGCGGGCCGCGGTTTGCAGGCGACTCCAGTCGTCGGTTTGATCGTCCATGCTAGGGGGTGACAGGGTGAGGTTCAATCGCCGGAGGGTTTGTGACTTTTGGGGATCGTAGCCTTCGGGGATGACAACTTCGCCCACGGTGCGGTCTGTGGTCAGCCGTCGTTCGATCTTCTCTTGCGGTGGAACCTCTATGACTACATCGCCCTCGATTACCGTCTGACAGGCCAGGGCATAGCCACTGGCTACATCCTCGGCAGAAAGACGCAGCGCACTACGGCGGCGTACTTCACCGGATTCAACACACACCGCACAACGTCCACAGCGGCCCTGCCCGCCGCAAGGTTGGTTAATCTCAATGCCAGCCTGAGCAGCAGCCTCGCTGAGCAATGTGCCGGTAGGAACGACAACTGGCTCTTTTGCAATGTCAAATAGTACTTTGTGATCAGCCATAAGAAATATCTATAATCAGGCAATCAGGTAATTAGGGACTAGGAAAACCTAATCGCCTAGTCCCTAGTTCCTAATCACCCAATACCTGTTTTACACAACCTGCTTCATAAACGCAGGAATATCCACGGCCTCGCGTGGCCCGACTTTGACGTCCCAATCGGGGAGTTCTTCTTCCAGTTCGCCAGAGAGTACCGCGGTATGGCCCGGCAGCACAATCTTTTTCGTGGTAACTTTGTCGCCAATTTCAAAGCGTTTGACGTCTTTGGCAATCTGTTCGGCATCGAACTTGCCTGCTGCCCAGGCGGTGAGTACACTCATGCCCTCGGCCTCGGTTACCAGTAGCCAGGCCGGAATCCCGGCGCTTTCGACTTCGTTGGCAACGCTAAAGTAGGTAATGCTGAAATTGGTGGTCACCAGCACCGGGGTATCGGGGCCGGGATTGTTGATTTCGTATATGCCGGGTTGAACCTGAATAGGCTTTTGAGGATCGGTGTATAAATTCTCGCGCAGCACCAGCAAGGGGTAAGCGGACTCCGGAGTGAAGTGATCCAGCACAATAAAACCTGCATACTTCCCGATGGCTTGTCCAGCCAGAATTACCTCTGTAGCCGGATCGCCCACATCACCGGGGAAGTTGATGATGGGGAAGCCCAATGCCCGGAAGCTGGATTTGAGCGCCATGCGACGGGCGATGGTGTTGGCAACCAGGGTGCCGCGGAAACCGCGCTGCGTGGGAGAAAGTACAATATCTTTTACGCCCGCTTTGCTCACCTTCTCCGAGAGTTCGACCATTTCGTCGACGGTATCGGCGGCAATCGCCAGGGCGGCGTCAAATTCTTTGGCCAGGGCGGCCATGGATTCCCAGTTTTCGCTAGTGGCGTGGCAGAGCAGTACCTTTTCGCCTGCATCGAGAACCGCCAGGCCCGCCTTGATGGCGTCCGGCTCGCCGATAAAAATCAGCGGGCGGTGGCTGATTGCGCGTACCGCCTTCACCGCGGCAGCAAAATCGCCGCCATTGGCCTGAACAACGAAACCGCTCATGTCCAGTTCAATACCGACATAATCGACTTTATATTCATCTGCCGGTTTGACTTTGGCTTTGATCTCCTCTGCCGATTGGTTATCGTAAACTCGCAGGAACAAGCCCGGATGGCTGTAGAAGGTTTTTTCGTGGCGGTAAAGCACCACTTCGTTGCCGCTCTTGACTTCATAGCCATTCGACTTCAAAGCAAAGGGGCGCACCGGCGGTGCGGAAGCCTCCGAAAGCTGGGCTTCGGCTTCTGGGCTGACATGTGGGCAGAGGGAAAGCTCAACCTGTTTGGCAGCCAGTTTCATCGCAAAGGCGAGGCATGTGGGGAACTCGCAGTCTTTGCAGTTGGTTTGTGGTAGTAATTTGTAAATTTGGATTCCTGATAGAGCCATAATATTTCTCCAGACGGTTGAAAGTTGAAGGTTGGCAGGTTGAAAATTAAACTTGCAACTTTCAACCTGCAACCTGTAACTTATAACCTTTATCCTTCAACATTCATTAGGTCTTTGATCGCCTGATGCGTGCGCCGCACACTTTCTGGGTGGCGTAGGGCCACAATATCGGCACCAGACTCAATCAGCATGACGGCGGTCAGTGTTTCCCAGGTGATGCCGCGTTCCAGCCAGTCGCCCCACTCGGCGGGAACATCCTTGCCAACTTTGGATTCTTTGGTCTTCCAGCATTCTTCGCCGGGGGTGACCAGCATTGGCATTTGAGTCATGCTATCGCCTTGCAGAGCCGCCAGACGCAGACGTTCCATTACCGAGTAGCCATACTCGAAGCCGTAACCCAGGGCGCCCGTGGTCGGGTCCATGATGATACGATCGAGGGGCAGGCCCATATCATTAATCAAGATATTGAGCTGCTTGGCAAGGTTCACGTCCATAGCGGTGCGGGCGTTAACCAGATGCCCGTTTGCCATCGCCGAGGCCACAATTGTGCGGTAATTTTTATCTTCGCACAGACCCAGCAAGAGACGTTCGCCTTTCGTGGCGTCGGCAATCGGTACCAGCAGGGCATTGTCAATTTCTGCCTGACCGGGGCCAAAGACCACCAATGGCAGGCCGGTGGCCGCAAGCACTTTCTTGACGGCAGCTACCGCTTTTTCAGCGGTGTTCGCCTGGCCGTCGGCATCAGTCAGCGAGAGATTGAGCAAGATCACATCGGCTCCGGCGGCTTCGGCGGCTTTGGCCCAATCGCCGGGGTCGTTCATGGCATCGCCCCACTCATTCATCAGTAGTTCAGACCAGTCATCGGGTCGGCGGTCTTTGATTTCGATACCGACAACCGGTGTGTAGGGAATGGTGCCTTCGAAATCCATGAAGGGCATGGCGGTCTCACCGCCAACGGT
>CALCSH010000041.1 GCA_937893815.1 uncultured Anaerolineae bacterium
CGAGTTGCGTAAGTCCTATAATATCATTGCTGACCGTGTGGAAAATGTAACTCCCTGGTTGGTCGAGCGGATGCTATCCAATCAGAAATCGGGGGTGGTGCTGGCCTACGCTCCCATGTGGAAACTACTCCCGCGCTTTTTGTTGGCGCCCTTCCGTCGGCGGGATGTTTTCGCAAATTAACGAACGGTATGGCGATCAAACCCGGAGACAGTCACACGAAAATGTATGACTGTCTCCGGGTTATACAATCAGGCCGTTTCTAAGTAGTGCTTGACTTCCCAATCCATCACAGTTGTTCGATATTCTTCAACTTCGGCCCATTTGGCACGCCGGAAGGCCTCATACATTTGCAGGCCAAGGGCATTCTTCAAGGTGGCGTTGGCTTCCAATTCACGCAGGGCGTCAGCCAGCGAGTTTGGCAACTCGGTAATATCACGAGCCGCTCGTTCTTCGGGGGTCATATACCAGATATTGACATTATTCAACGGTTCAGGGCAAACCAGGTTATTGTCGATACCATCCAAGCCCGCCGCCAGCATGGCAGTAAATGCCAAATAAGGATTGGCAGATGGGTCAGGGAAGCGCAATTCAGCACGCACGGATTTATTACGACCTTCCATGTGACGCGGAATACGAATGAGCGCCGATCGGTTGATCTGTGCCCAGCCCACATAAACCGGCGCTTCATAGCCCGGCACCAAACGTTTATACGAGTTGACAGTGGGGGCGACTACTGCGGCCAGTGCCCGGGCATGAGTCAATTGGCCCGCGATAAACCCATAGGCTTCTTTCGAGAGTTTATATTCATCCGCATCATCAAAGAATACGTTCTCGCCCGCTTTGGTGAACAGCGATTGGTGGCAGTGCATCCCAGAGCCATTGATGCCAAAAATGGGTTTCGGCATAAACGAGGCCACCAGGCCATGCTGGGCAGCAATCGCCTTGACGGTATATTTCAGCGTGAGAACATAATCCGCCGCCTGTAGTGCATCGGTGAAACGGAAATCGATTTCGTGCTGCCCGCGGGCAACTTCGTGATGTCCTGCTTCCACATCCAGGCCCATCATTTCAAGGGCTTCCATCAATTCGGTGCGCACGACGACCGCTTCATCACTGGCGGAAAAATCAAAATAACCGCCCACGTCATGTGGAACAGGGTGAATGTTATCGGAGCCATTACGTTTGAACAGGAAGAATTCCGGCTCGGGGCCAATATTGAAAACCCAGCCGCGTTTATCGATTTCTTTGAGCGTTCGCTTGAGAATACCGCGCGGATCACCGGCAAATGGGGTACCATCGGGGTTGTAAATATCACAGAATATACGCGCCCTCTTCAATTCCGCAGGCGACCAGGGTAGGATGGCATAGGTGTCTGGATCCAACACCAGGCGCATGTCGCTTTCCTGCACTCGTGCAAATCCCTCTACCGATGAACCATCGAACCATACGCCATCTTCCAAAGCCCCTTTCAGGCGGCTAGGCGGAATATCGACGCTTTTAACCGAACCAGTGACATCGGTAAACTGAAGCGACACAAACTTTATATTTTCTTCTTTGACACGTTTTAATACATCGACTGTAGACATCATCATTCTCCTTTGAGAATTAAAAAAAGACTGGATATGCACGGGCATACCCAGTTGAGTAATGAAATATACGCTGGAGAAAAGCCCTTCCACAAAAAACACCGAACGCTGATTTCCATCATCGTTGGTGACCACTGTTCAATCCTTGTCGCGTCCATCGCTGGTCGGTTTTCGGATTTAACTGTTACTGGGAAGGAAGAAAGAAGCCTGTGGTCAGGCTTCGGAGGCATCCGCTGATCTACTCGATTTTTCCCCGGTTTCCCGGGGTTAGCGCTCCCTTCGCAGGGAGGAACCTCCACCTCGTCAACTCTTAATGAGTCTCAGCCGCTATCTCTTCGTATATTTGGTTGTTGGGTGCTATCTTAGCAAAGGCTTCGTCGAATGTCAACCCATCTGTTGCCCAATTTTTAAACCGAAAAGCGCCTTTTGAATTAAGGCGCTTTTGCTAAATATTGAACATATAGGAGCTAAGTGAGTTGAATGATGCAGTCAACCGGGCAAACATCGACACATTGGCTTGAATCAAAATACCCTTCACACTCAACGCATTTTGCAGGGTCGATCTCGAAAATTACATCACCTTCGAAAATGGCTTCGGTGGGGCATTCAGGCTCACAAGCACCACAAGAAATGCATTCATCAGTAATCGTCATTGTCATAGGTAATCCTCCAGATAGGTAGGGCGTACTTAATTCCGCCAGAAAATACATAAACCAACGCTCTCAGGTTAATTGAACTATTGATCTTCGTCAACGGGACGATTGTCATTTACGCGGGTTGACAATTATCGTGTTGTCGGGGTCTCTGGGAATCCCGGTGAACCTGTTATCGCTGATATGGATGCGTTTTAAACTGCGGTATAATCGGGCGATATAATTCCTGACTACGGGAGTGGTTGAGTCCCGGTGGGCTCCCCGGTCTTCAAAACCGGTGGCGGGTCGCGTTGCGGGCCGCGGTGGGTTCGACTCCCATCCATTCCCGCCTATTTTTTTGGGTACTTTTTCCTGCATATGAATACAATCAGTGAGACAACTTCTACAAATTACGAAGAGACCCTGAGCCGACTGGTTGGACGCGTTTTACGCATTGAAGACACAACCTGGGGCAGCACCAAACAAGGTTACCTGGCGCGTTTTCGCGGCCAGCTTTATGGTGATTCGGTAGCAGCCTACGATCAACTAGCGGAATCTGCGCACCCGCACGGGGTGACCCCGATCTTCCGCAACGAAGATGGAAAACATGTGATTTACCTGATGGACGGAGTCTCGAACGCCAAACCTTCCAACCCGTGGATCAATCTGGGCTTATTCCTACTCACTGTGGTGAGTGTTCTGATCGCCGGTACACTCTACGGCTACGATGGGCCAGAATCCAGTAATTTACTCACCCTGATCGGATACATTTTCAAAGATTTGCTCAGCGGTATCCCCTTCGCCGCCAGCCTATTGAGCATTCTATTGGCGCATGAATTTGGTCACTACCTGGCGGCGCGCTACCACAAAACCCGTGTCACCCTGC
>CALCSH010000042.1 GCA_937893815.1 uncultured Anaerolineae bacterium
CTTCTCTGCGAGAAGCTCGCCAGCGATTCGCCGGGGTGATGTGTGGCGGCCTGCAACGGCAAACGACGATGGTTTTGGGCACGCCACAGGATGTGATGGCGGAAGCGCTGGATGCGATGCAAGCCACCGGCGGACAGCGTTTTATTCTGGGTACGGGGTGCGTCACACCGATTATCGCGCCGCATGGCAATTTATTGGCCGCTCGCCAAAGTGTGGAGCATTTTGCATGAGTATGCTGCGGGTGATCGGCGGTTCTGCCCGTGGGCAAAAGCTTAGTGCGGTTCCCGGTGATACGACTCGTCCAATTACCGATCGTGTCAAGGAATCATTATTCAATATAATTGGCGTAGATATTCAGGGGTCGGTGATGCTTGATCTTTTTGCAGGAACCGGCGCGGTTGGTATCGAGGCGTTGAGCCGCGGTGCCGCCTGGGTGCGTTTTATCGATAACCATCATTTGCCAGTCAAAACGGTGCGCCAAAATTTACAACACACAAAACTGGCCGATCAGGCTGAAGTGCTGCAAATGGATGCCTTCGCGGTTCTCGACCAAATTTCGAACCGCAGATTTGATTACGTCTATATTGCTCCACCGCAGTACAAAGGGTTGTGGAAGAAGGCGCTCATCGAAGTTGATGTTCGGCCCGATTTGATGAACAAGTTTGCCTGGGTTATTGTACAAATTGATCCCGTTGAAGATGAGCCTGTTGAATTGGTGAGTTTGGAAGAATTTGATCGCCGGCGCTACGGTAGTACGTTGCTCATTTTTTATGTATTGGCCTCGTAGAGGAGATTTTTAATGAACGCGATCCCCGCTGCCGATAGAATCATCCGACATGCTTTCCCTGGAATTCCACCGCGCGAAGCGGAAGAGCTGGTTGCCATTGGTGAGGTAAAGTCTTATCCCCAGGGGGTAGTACTCTGCAAAGAAAACGCCATTGAATATACTTTTTTCATTATTCTCGAGGGCGAAGTTGAAGTTACCAAAACCATCAATGCCGATGCAGAGCGTATCCTCAAGCATTTGGGGGAGGGCGATTTCTTCGGCGAAATGGGACTAATTCATAATGCGCCGCGCGTGGCTACAGTCAAATCCACGTCTCCGATTAAAGTTTTGGAAATCCATAAATCGGCCTTTGACCGATTGTTGCAGCAAAGTTCTTCGATGTCCCTGGCGATGGTGCGTGAAGTCAGCCGACGATTGCGCGAAAACGACGAGATGGCGATTGAAGATTTGCGCTTGAAAGCTGGTGAACTGGCGGTTGCATATCAGCGATTGGCTCAGGAAGAATTGGCGCGGCGTGAATTTCTCACCACGATTGCCCACGAATTGCGCACCCCGCTGACCGTCGCGCGCGGCTTTTTGGAAATGGCGCGCACCCACGATCTCGATGCGCAATCGATGAATGAAGTACTTGAAACTGTGGCACGCAATACCGAGCAGATCGTTACGCTGGTGAATGATATTCTATTCTTGCAAGAGGTGGAATTGGTCATGCCGGAGATGCATCCATTGGATGTCGCCAAACTGGTTCGCGCGGTCGTGACAGAGATTACACCAAATGCAAAGGCTTCCGGAATTCCTGTGCAGGTGATTCTGGCATCCGATTTGCCATTTGTGATGGGGCACGCTGGCAGCCTTCAGCGGGCATTGATACAGTTGGCAGAAAATGCCATCAAATATAGTCAGCCCGGCTGCAAAATCAGCATCACGGCCGAAAACTCGGGTAATGGAGTCCGCATCGCGGTGCAAGATCAGGGTGCGGGTATTGCTGATGATGCTGTCGATCATATTTTTGAGCGCTTCTTTCATATCGACGAAGTCGATAAAGAATTATACGGAGGTCTGGGGTTGGGCCTGGCGATCACCAAGCAGGTAGTTGAACAGCATAACGGGCGTATTGAGGTTGAAAGCCAGGTTGGCGTGGGGAGCCGATTTACGCTTTTTTTTGAAGCGGCCTCAGCGGAAGAGCTTAGTAACTGAAGATGGGTTGATGTGGCCTGATCGAGCTGTAGCAGCGAGTTTTATCAGTATCGTGATCCCACAACAAAAAAAACGGAGCCGCAACGCTTTAGCTGCGACTCCGTGTCTTTTCGATCAAAAGCGAGCAATGCAAGTCTTATCCAGCGAGAAGCTTGCGCACATCGGCTAGCTGTCCGGAACTTCCGAGATAGACGTTTTTCGCGGCGATGAATTTGGCGTATTCTGACATATAAATCTTGCCAGGTTTGCGGAGATCGAAATTCTCAGGATGTTCGAGGAAATGTTCGCGGTGAACGCGCGTCCAAACCAGACGGCCATCGGTATCAATATTGATCTTGGTGACGCCAAGTTCTGCTGCACGCTTGAATTGAGCCGCATCCACGCCCTTGGCACCCAGGAGTTTGCCCCCGGCCTTGTTGATGCGCTCAACTTCATCTTGTGGCACAGAACTGGAACCGTGCATCACTAGCGGGAAATTGGGCAGTCGTTTTTGAATTTCTTCCAGAACACCGTAATGCAAACCCTGTGTGCCGGAAAATTTAAACGCGCCGTGACTGGTCCCGATGGCGACTGCCAGCGAATCGCAGCCACTGCGCTCAACAAATTCAAGCGCCTGATCGGGGTCAGTTAGTTTTGCATCCGCTTCAGCGACAGATACATGCTCTTCAACACCGCCGAGCATACCCAGTTCTGCTTCAACAACGATCCCTTTGGCATGGGCGGCATCCACCACGCGCTTGGTGATGGCGATATTTTCGTCAAACGCTTCATGGCTGGCATCAATCATCACAGAGCTGTAGAATCCGCTCTCGATGCAATCGTAGCAGGTGGCCTCATCACCATGATCGAGGTGGACCGCAAATATCGCATCCGGATAGACTTCTTCCGCGTTACGAATGAGTCCTTCGAGCATGGCTTTATGTGAATACGAGCGAGCGCCTTTGCTGAGTTGGATGATAAACGGTGCCTGACTGTCAATATTTCCCTGAAACAAGCCCATGGTCTGCTCGAGGTTGTTAATATTGTATGCCCCGATAGCATATTTGCCATAGGCAGCTTCGAAGAGTTTTTTCGTGGTAACAATCATATTTGCCTCCTTGGGTGACACTAAATAATGACGTATAAACCAACCTTGTAATTATAATTCAATTCTCTGATCCTATTGTGATTTCGCTCTGGGTCTCTGGGAATCCCAGTGGTAATTGCCCAGATTTAGGAGTATAGGGCGTGCTCCGCACGCCCTATACTCCTAAATCTGGGGTTTCTCACGGCAGTTCCTAAAGACCCTTTGCTCTGTATGAATTGCTATCGAAGTTACTGCAACCCTTTGGCGTACGAATCGTATACACTCGTAGTTACGGCTCACACACCACATTGCCTTTTGATTGTTCTACGGCTATAATGAAAGCCACTTATTCAGTACACAAGAGATTACAATTGCTTTGGGGTAACTGCTTTGCCCATCCTGCCTGGGGG
>CALCSH010000043.1 GCA_937893815.1 uncultured Anaerolineae bacterium
CCGCCAAGGCTGAAGCCGTTAGCGCAAAATTAATCAAATCGCTGCCACTACCGCCCTGAATATCGTAGCTTTCCGAGGTCAAAGAATCAGCATCGATTGCGAAGGCATCATTGCCGCTACCGCCAATAATCGTAAATATCCCGCTGAGGGTATCTGTATCCACTTCGCTGCCGGTCATCTGAAAAGTGGTGCTGTTGCGAGTAAGTGTAATCCCAGCGGTCGTAGCGTTGTAATCAACGGTATCTGAACCGCCACCGCCGCCGATGCTGTCATTGCCGCCGTTACCGATAAATATATTGTCGTTGGCATCACCGGTCAGCACATCGTTACCACTACCACCCTTGATGTTTTCTACGCCGGTCACCGACAGCCGCAAATTTGTCATTGTCGCGGCGTCAACCCATTGCGGAAATGTGGTCCCCAGGTTCATGTCTACCTCGATTGTCGAAGAGGAAAAATCCAGCCAATCGGAACCGGAGGTATCGTTAATCGTATCAGTGCCTAAAAGGTTGTCGAGATCAAAAACGTAAGTGTCATCGCCAGCGCCGCCATACAGGGTATCGTTCCCGCCCTTGCCTTCAAGGCTGTCATTACCATCGTCGCCGTATAGAATATTATTGTTGGCATCACCGATCAGGGTGTCATCGGTGAACGTGCCGCGAATATTTTGGAAATTTGTAAAGGTATCAAAACCCACATTGAGCACCGAGTCGTGATCCGTAATTTCGTCATTAACCATCGAACCGGAACCCAGATCAACGGTGATGCCCTTATAAGTGTTATGCTCAAAGGAAAGGGTGTTGACACCGCCACCGCCATCAAGCGTGTCATTGCCACGGTAACCCTCAATGATATTATCGGCGCTGCTACCCGTCAGGGTGTCGTCACCATAGCCGCCGATCATGTTTTCAATCGAGACGGTCGTCAAAGTGAGAGTCAGCATGGTCACGGCGTTGTAGCTGGCCACCACCTGGGCGGTCAGTAAACCTAAATTGAAAGTAACACCCAAAACGCTGGTACGGAAATCGATTTTATCCGCGCTGCCGCCAGTGTCGATGATGGTATCGCTGCCCCATGGATAAGTATCATCCTCATCTAGAGTAAAGTCATAGGTGTCATTATCGGCGCCGCCTTCCAAAATGTCATCGCCGGGGCCGCCAACTAAATTATCATTACCCGCCAAGCCGTAGATGTGATCGTGACCGAGGTTGCCGATCAACGTATTGTTGTTGGCATCGCCGGTCAGGCTGTCATTGCCACCGCCACCAAAAGCATGGACAAAATTGGCAAAAGAACCGACAAACGAGGCTCCGCCCGTCAAGATGGCAACATTTGTAGTGAGGTTCACGGTAACATCGCCAGTTTGATCTTCGAAATCCAGGGCGTTATCGCCAGTCAGGCCGCCATCGATCAGGCCGGATATGCTGCCGCCCGGCTTGAAGATGAAGTTATCTTCTTCGGTGCCACCGTACAGATTCTCGATGTTAGCAAACGGGGTCGTATCGTGCAGGGTACCGCCATTAAGGGCGTCAATCTCCCAATCGTATTTCCAATCGGGGCCGTATAAAGAATCGGTACCGCCCGCGCCATCTAAAATACCGGGCATACTGCCAAAATAGAAAAAGGTTTCCGTTTCCCCATCGCCGTCCGGCAGCGGAGGGTGTGTGATCGAGATAGATGACTTGATGAAATTGAAAATATCATTCAGGTCACCAGCAACTAAATTTTCTACCTGGCTGAAAATCAATCCCGTAGTTGAGCCTTTGCCTGCGTCGGTCAAATTCCAGGTTAAAACCAGATCGGGGCCATTGAGGGTATCATCACCGCCACCGGCCCGCAATATGCCGCTCAAGCTGCCGGCCGTGCCAACGGTAAAGGTATCATCCGCCTCGCCGCCAATAATATTTTCTATCGAGGTAAAGACCGTTGTTTCGATCAAGCCAGCATTCGCGCCAGAGATGATAAAGTCGGTGGCGTCATTGGCGCCGCGGATGGTGTCATTCCCGAACCCACCATTGATCGCGCCATCCAGCTTGCCATCGTTGGCAAACCAGAATGTATCGTCACCAGTACCGCCGGTCAGATTTTCGATTTTAGTAAATTCAAGGCGTTCCCACTGAGTCAGCCAATGCGCTTCGCTGGCCATGCCCAGGCTCAAGCTGACAATACCGGTGCCAAGTTTGGCATTCTCAGCGCTATCGGCCAATTGGATGACATTCGGATCAACCGTCGGGACAATATAATAGAAGCTCTCGTGTAACAGGCCGACATCCTGCGTGCTACCCGCCGAGGCGTGGTAGAAAACTTTATCGCCCAAGGCCAGGCCATGCGCCGCGCTTAGGTTGATGGTATTGGCGTCGGCGTCAATCGCCGTTGAAATATCGAAGCTGCCAACCAGCGGTACTTCGTAAATCACCTGCCCGCCATTATCATCGGTGATTCTAAAATAGGTACTGGTGGTTGACGCGGCCAGGGTATCATTGCCGCCGCTGCCATCCACCTTGATGCTATCACCCGCATCGGCGAACCCGCTGTAGGTCACAACCTGGTTGCCGGAACGCGTCACCTGACGGTTGGCGATATCGACCACGAAGCTATCCACAGCGCTGGTGCCAAAGACCGTCAAAGCATCATCGCCGTTCCCACCATCGACAGTTATGGTCAGAGCGCTCACGCCGCTCAAAGTCGCGGCCAGGGTGTCATTGCCATCATTGCCGATGAGTACATCCGCACCGCCGTTGCCGGTTAGCTTGTTATCGTTAGCATCGCCGGTCAAGGTATCGGCCAAACTCGTGCCGATGACTTCTTCGACGGTGCTGACCAACCCGGCAATGCCCGGCGCGCTGCCGGTGGTCAGGTTGACTGTTACTGCGCTTGTACGATAGGAATAATCCAGAATGTCCGAAAGTGAATCGCCTTGCAAGTTGCCGCTGAGGCTACCCGCGTCCTGTAGGATAAAGGTATCCACTTTGGTCGCGCCGCTCAAGTTTTCAAACGAAACAAAGGGCAGCGTGCTATCGGAGGTGGTCAGGATGCCGCTATTGGCGCCCGTGATATCAAAGGTCGTGGCCGCATCGGGGCCAATCAGCGTATCCGTGCCGCCGCCGCCATCCAGACCAATCGATTCGACCACATCATAGGTCACACGCTGGTTGCCGTTGCGCGTAAAGCTGGCGTCAAATTTAATGATGTCATTCCCGGAGGTGCCATGCACCAACAGCGAATCCGAGTCGTCGAAAGGCAGATGATCAACTAAAACGCGCTCGGTGTTTTCGGAAAAATCCGGCTCACCAGCTTGCACATTAAGATTAACTTCCCCACTACCTGAAAGGCTGATATCAAAAGTATCATCATATTTATCTGACCCGGCTAATGTCACATTGGGGCTATCGGATAGATTAATCGTGGCGCTGGGCGCAAACCAAAAATCACGGATGACGATCGGGGCGCTGTTGCTGCTAATCGTAATGGCACCACCAAGCGAAGTGGCGCCATCATCATCGGGCCGTAAGGTCAGTGGGTTCGTCCAGTCGCTGATCGAAAACGATTCGCCGTACAATGCCCCAGCTTCTAAGTAAATTGTGTCATCGTCCAGGATTTGCGTCTTGGCATAATTCAGCGCATCCTGAATCGGCGTTGCTGAAACCAAACAATTCGTCTTGTCGGTGCAATCGCCGCCGGTGGGCAGGTAGGAATATTTGACGCCAGAAATATAGAAATAAGGGTCTGGGATGGTGATCTCGAAAATGGGATCGGATTCAACGGGGGCTGGCTCAGCGGACTCAGGTTGGGCTGATTCTGACTCGTCAACAACGGGCTGCTCCCCCTGGGATTCTGCCGCTGGTGTGTCCGCAACTTCATCATCGACGGCGCAATCACTGGTGGCAGCATCCGTTGAATTCTCATCCCCGGATGGCTCTGTCGCCAAACACTGTACACCATCGGAGGGAATATCAACTTCACTGGGAGTATCAGCTTCGACAGTCTGTTGCACCTCGGCATCAGATATTGATTCACTTTCTTCTACTACAGCGGAATCCGCATTATCTTCATCCCCTTCACTTTGAATTGTTTGGTCAACTTCTATGGCAATATCTGCTTCACCAGCCTGGTTTTCCCCTTGCTCGGTGGTAAGAGCAGCATCGCCTGCCGTTGTATCGTCTTCCTGGGGAGTGCCAGCGATATCTATGGCGTCAGCTGTTTGCACTTCCGGGATTGTCTCCGTAGCAATTTCACTTTCCACCACGGTCGGTTGCGTTGTCTGCTCTTGAGCATACGATACATGCAAAAATATCCCTGCCAGAAGGAGGGATACCACAAATGCGATACTAATTTTTACAACACCAGCAATTTTTTTTATTATCAAATAAGGTGACCAACAAACAAATAGCACCAAAAGACTGTGATTCAGTAGGAATTAAAACCCTTTGGCAACTAGCATATTTTAGATTGTGATAGGTTTTTAATAGGACTAAATCTATCATCATTATACAATATCGTCAAGGTGAGTACTTCAAGACCTTGGTTTACAACCTGGCGATAACTTGAAACTCTCCATGAACAGCGTTGAACCGTGTATAACCCCATCCCTGACGATTCAACAAAACTACTTCGCAAGCGGTGTGTAAAAATACACGCCACCGGACTATATCATATGCTGAAGACGGTTGAATTAACAAATCAGTAGAGTTTTATTCTTACCGCACATTCTGTTGCATATTTGGTTTACATTGTTGAAGTAGGACTTACGCACTTGTACAAGAGAACGCCCGAAAATAGGGGCGGAAAATCACTATTGGAAATGCCAATATAAAAATATTCGGACATTAATTGTCGATTTTACTGCATAATCAGGCCCGGTCTATAGTGCCCAAGTTCTAAAAGGGCAGAGATATAAAAATCAAACACGGCCAGTTCCAAATATCATCATTATTCCATCGGGTGATGATCATGGCCTTTCGGCCATAAAAAAAACAGGGAAGCAGAAGTACTTTGTACTCCCAGATCCCTGTTTTTAGATCGTTACAACGAATATTATCTAGGGGCAGGAATAGAGAAAACTGAGCAGTGTGTTGAATGGCGGTGAGCAGTATAGATTCATCATATCGAAGGCCAATGCACCGACCACGACCAGACAAATCGAAACCCCAACACATCCCAGCCCAGCCCACAGCCAGGGGCGGCTTTCCTTCTCCGGAACCGGTGGTGCAACTTGCGGCGGACCTTGGGGAATTTGTCCAGCATATCCCTGCTGGGGTGGGCGCTGCGGCGGGGGGGCCGAACGTTGAATCGGAGGGGGAGGGGCCGCCGCTGAGCGCTGCATAGGAGCTACGGGTTGACCGGGTGTCAGGGTATCCATATGACTGGAAGGCGTGACCACGGTTGCATTCATATCAAATTGGGCAACTTGATAAGCCAGTGTGACAGCTTCGCCCAGTTTGATGCGATCGCCGGGACGCAGCATTTGTGGCCCGGTCAGACGCTGACCATTAACGAAGGTTCCGTTGGTCGAGCCTAAATCTTCCACCACAAAGCCGCCACCTTCGAAACGCAAGCGCGTGTGACGCCGGGAAATTTCAGCAATATTCACCATCACATCAGCAGTGGCATCGCGTCCGATGATAATTTCTTGTTTGGAGAGGGGGTAGACTTCATTCGGCGTTGGCCCGGAACTCATAATCAGTTGAAATGATTGCGTTGCCATAGTTATCTCCTAACGGTTTCTCGTCCTGTGGTTGCTATGAGTTTACTCAGATTCTAGCAGAGAGTCAAATGATTGTAAAAATCCATCACGATATTTTTTGCAAGCGCCAATCGAGGGCGGTAAAGCGCTGAGAAACCTGATTATTGTTGACCGCGATGCCAATCGCTTTCCGACTGCCAACCAGTACACACAGTTTTCTCGCCCTGGTGATGGCGGTGTACAGCAGATTACGCTGCAACATAACGTAGTGTTGCATAACCATTGGTATGACCACGGCAGGAAATTCAGAACCCTGGGCTTTGTGCACCGAAACAGCATATGCCAGGGTCAGTTGATCCGCTTCGCTCCAGTCGTACTCCACCCGGCGGCCATCCAGGTCGAGACTGAGCGTCTGTTCAACCATATCTAGCGCTCGCACAAATCCGATATCGCCGTTATAGACATCTTTATCGTAGTTGTTTTGCGTTTGCATCACCTTGTCACCCGGACGGAAAATCTGCCCAAAAAGTGCCTTTTCGGATTTATTCTGAGAAGACGGGTTGAGGGCAGCCTGCAAACGTTCATTCAACGTGCTGACCCCAGCGGGGCCGCGATACATCGGGGCCAACACTTGAATTTCCGTCAACGATTTCAGGCCAAATTTTTGTGGGATGCGGTTGCAAACCACATCTTCTACCCAATCAGCAGCGGCGGCAGCATCTTCGGCGGGGAAAAGATAAAAATCGCCATCATCGCCCCCCGACGAGAAGAGTGGCATCGCGCCGCGGTTAATGCGGTGAGCATTGGCGATGATTTGCGACCCGGCGGCCTGACGGAAAATCTGCGTCAGGCGCGTCACGGGCACACGCTCACTGGCAATTATATCGCGCAGCACATCACCCGCGCCCACCGAGGGAAGCTGGTCAATATCACCTACCAACAGCAAATGCGTGCCCGCGCGAAGTGCCTTTAGTAGATTATTCGCCAGTACCAGATCGAGCATCGACACTTCATCTACCACGAGAAATTCCACCGGAAGCAGATTTTGGGCATGATATTTGAAGCCCTCTATCGGAGAGAATCCCAGCAAGCGGTGGATCGTGCTGGCGGGCCGGTCGGTGGCTTCGGAGAGACGTTTGGCGGCGCGCCCTGTGGGGGAGGCCAGAGCATACTTCAACGATAGTGTTTCCAAATGGAAGATCAGCGCCTTGAGACAGGTGGTCTTGCCAGTGCCGGGACCACCCGTGAGCACGCTAACCGGGTAGCGCAATGCATGATCAATAGCTTTCTGCTGCTCGTCAGAAAGCTGCATGGTATGCAATGGCGCAACCTGCTGTGTTGTGTTGCGTGGCGAGTGCTGTGCCAGGTTTTGCAGTCGCTCGGCAACCCCCACTTCGCTGAAGTAGAAAGGGGTCAGGTAAATTGCTGAAAGGCGGTATTCCGCATCGGGCTCGGCAACCCGCTTGGAGGGATCCCCCGCCCCATCTCCATCGGCTGAAGGGGTGAGGGGAATCTCATCAGGGTGAATACGACCCGCGGTGGTCAATTGCTCCAGCGCTGCAGGAAGCAATTCCGCGGGAGCGTTCAGCAACTCCGCCGCTTTCTCAATCAGCAACTGGCGCGGAGCATAGACATGCCCATCATTACTCATCTCGTTGAGCGCATAAATCACCCCAGCCGCAATGCGTTCGGGATGATCGGCAGGCAAGCCCAAATCCTGAGCCAGCTTGTCGGCGGTTTTGAAACCCACTCCGTAAATATCGGCTGCCAATTGATATGGGTTCCGCTGCACAATTTCCAACGCGTTATCCCCATATGTTTTATAAATTTTGACCGCCAGGTTGGTGCTGACCCCGTGGCTATGCAGGAACAACATGATCTCTTTGACATGCTTCTGCTCTTGCCAGGCGGCGGCAATCAGGCGGGTACGCTTGCCCCCGATGTCGGGCACTTCGATCAACCTTTCGGGGTGCTCCTCGATAATCGAGAGGGTGTCTGCCTTGAAATGATCGACGATACGCCCGGCAAGCCGCGGCCCAATGCCTTTAATCAGCCCGGAGCCGAGGTAGCGGCGAATCCCGGCCACGGTGGCGGGAAGCACCTGCGAGCAAGTTTCGACCTCAAATTGCGTGCCATGCTTGGCGTGTTTGCCCCAGCGCCCGGCGAGTTTGACATGCTCCCCCGGCGAAAGTTCGGGCAGTACACCGACAATCGTCACCAATCCGTCGCGGTTTATGCCAGGCACATGCCGCGAATTAGGCACCAACCGAATAACACTGTACCCATTTTCGGGGTTGTAATAGGTAATGCGCTCGATTGAGCCAGAGAGGGAGTCCATATATAAGGATTGTCGAAAAAGGGGAGATTTACGGCAAGGAGTTTTCAGCCGCCCAATCTTCCCCCAAAATGAGCGCAAGATCCACATCGCTCTCGGGGTCGTAGCTGTTGTAGATTTTAATTTGAGGCAGGTTCAAGGCCTGAGTGATCTGAACAATCGCGGCAGGATTCCCGGTGTAATCGATGATGGTGGTGTTGGTGTATATTTTATCGGCATTGCCAATGTGAAGGACATTGATCCCAAGGCGCTGCAAATAACTGGAAGTATCCGATGCCAACCCGGCGGTTGTGGTGCCATTCTGGATGGCAACTCCTGGGGCATCTTCGGCGATGGGAATCGGGAGGGCAGTATTTTCGGGGGCAGCCGTATCTGTTGGTGGTTGTGTGACAGTGGGTTGTGCCGCAACGACTTGGGCAGCAGTCGGCACGCTCATGA
>CALCSH010000044.1 GCA_937893815.1 uncultured Anaerolineae bacterium
TACACAGAAGAACATTGCACGGAGGGCACAGAGCAGGCACGGAGATACACTGAGTTTTTTTTAGATTACTTTTCTCTGTGATGTCTCTGTGAATCTCTGTGTAATTTTTACGTTTGCAGGGCGCGTTCCAGCAGATCAACCACTTTGAGTTCGCTGGCCCATTTTTGCAAGTAGGCGAGATCAAGTTCTCCTGCCCTGGTTTTCAATACGCCGAGAATATCGCGCCATTGGCGTTCTGACATTTCGCCGCCCATGCGGTACCTCTCCAATTTGGAGAGGATCGTATCTTCGGGGCTGGCAAATTTGGCGCTAACTTCCGTTTCGAAGACAAAGGTCTGCGTTTGGACGCGGGCGAGTTGGGATCGAAGGAAGGGCCGCAGACGCGGGATGAAAACATCCACCTTGAACATGGTCTCGCGGTGGATGATATTGAAGCTGGAATTGCGCTGGATGGATTCGGCGATCATCTCATCGTCTATATAGAATTCATCCCGCAAAGCCAAAACAAAGGGCTGGAGATGTTCAAGCCGCATTTCAGCGACGATATCCGAATCCTGGGTTGTGCGGATCATGCCATACAGTGTGCTGGCCAGCGAGCCGCCAATGAGATAGGGGACGGAGAGTTTTTCGAAAACGTGCGTAACTTTTAATGTGACTTCTATCGGTTCATTTTGCATGGATGGTCTCTCCATACACTTTGAGCGCCAGTTCATCTCCAAGCAGCAGGCCTGCCAGTTTGAAACGCAATTCGGCTTCGCTGGCCTGGGGGAACCGCGCCCGCAGACCCGTTATGGCCAGCAAGCGCGCGGAGGCGTTCAATTGCGCCAGCATGTTCATTTTGCGGGTGGAACTGGCCTGCCGCCATAATTGAATTTGCAGGGCTTCCATTTTGGGGTGCGTATCGGAATAAAGGGTGTTCATGATTTTAGTATAGCATGTTGTCGAAGATTGATACCATGGAGAGCACCGAGAACTACAGAGATTCGCAGCGTATTTTATATTGTTTTTCTCTGTGCTTCTCTGTGTAGTCTCCGTGAATCTCTGTGTGACTGCTTTTAACGAACCCGGAAGACTTTCATGACTTCATCACCCAGGTGGTTGATGACTTTGACGGCGATGCGCCCGGAGGTCGGTTTCTCGAAGGGACGCGAGATGTCGCCGTATAAGCTCTCCCAGGCTTCCTGGTTGATCTCGGCTTTGAGCGTGGTTTTGAGCGCCGAGTAGGGGTCGTTGGCCCCCAGGAAGTAGGCCTGGCGCACGAAGAAGCTCTCTTCGTTGTAGTCGCTGTCGATGAACCAGCAGGCAATTTCATCGGTGTTGTTGCTGCGCACTTCGCCGGTGCTGGGGTGGAAGACATCCACCCCGTTGATCTTGACCCGGATTTGCCCGTCGTCGGCATCCAGCAGGTCGATATCCGGCTCGCCGAAGATGACGAACAGGTTGCCCTTGCCGGTGTTCTTGAGATCGTCAGCCATGTGCAGGTCGGCGTTCATGCGCGCTTTGAGCACCGGGATGCGCCCCAGGCTACTGAATTCGGTGGAGCGGGCATCGTAGTTGAAGGCGCAGGCGATCAGCACGTCAAAACCGGCGTCCCCGGCTTCGCGGGCGGCAGCCACCAGATCGGGGCGCGAGACGGTGCCAAACTCGGGGCCGATGAAGATGGCGGCGCGTTGTTCCTTGCCGCCCTCACCCCCGGCCCCTCTCCCAGCGGGAGAGGGGGGAAGGTAGCGGCCTTCGGCGCAGACGTAGTGCCCCGGCCAGGGGGTGAGCGAAGTGAAGTTGATTTTGTCTTCTTTGTGGGCCTGCTGCACCCCGGCGGTTTTGAGATTTTCCAGGATCATCTCAGCGAAACTCTGCCCGGCCCCGTACCCGGCTTTGCCTTCGGCCACAGCATCGATCAACTCATCGTTTTCATCCACCCCCAGGATGCGGTGCGGCGAAAGGCTCTCGACGGTGAATGGCCCGGCCACGCGTACTTTTTTGTTGTCTTCGTGGGGTTTGTCGTACAGGTATTCGGAATCGGCTTTGGCGGCGATGGATGCGTCGATTTCTTTCTGGCGCGCAAGACGCAGTTGCCACCAATCATCGTGCAGCTTTTTGGCTGTCGGGGGCCAGTCACTTTTTGCCTTCCGCGGGATTTGCCATTCTTCCCATAGTTTACCCAGGGCGGTGTTTAACTGCGCCCGGATGGGTTCCATCTGCTCCTGAAAAGTATCCCAGATCACATCAATTTCAGCGTTGTTGGCAATGATTTTGAGCATGATGTGCGGAACACGCTCATACACAAAACCCTGGCGGATATCGCCATAGGTAGGATTGTCTGATGGCAACGTTCGGGTCAAATCCGCTTCTTTGAGTTGGCCGTCTTTACTATCTTTGAGCAAGTAATAGGGATAGCGTGCCCCCATAATTCTGGAACGTGCCAATGCCAGCGCCACGCGGGAGGTATCGATGGTGATCCAGCGGCGTCCCCATTGTTCGGATACATACGCGGTAGTTCCAGAACCACAAGTGGGATCAAGTACCAGGTCGCCTGGATCGGTTGTCATTAGAATACAACGTTCAATTAATGATGTGCCAGTTTGCACCACGTAAATTTTAGGATCAGAGCGACTTTGCACACTTCCCCCAATATCTGTCCAAATATTAGTAAGTCTTGTTACTGGATAATCGTCGAAGTAGCGAATATAACCCAACTTTCCACGACTACTTACCGAAATTCGATCAGCACTTCCTAGCCGAGGCATTCCAGTATCTGGATTGGTTTTCCAATGATGATTTGCCCCACAATCGTATGCTATTCCATTGAAAGAGAATAAACGAATTGTATTTTCCGAACTACCCTGTGAAATTATATTGTCAACACGAAAAATCCGTCCTTGCGAAACGTCTTCTTCTGAAAGCTCTGACGTTTGTGACAGAGTAATTCGCTCGCCATATGAAGTTTGAAATTGATCGTATTTCGATTTGGAATCATCATCAGGGCTCTTCTTTTCTTGAAGAATCTCCCTGTATTTTAGTTTGTCAATATTTTTCGAAAACCACAACAAATAATCCCCTGAACGGCTAAGAGTACCTGATGCAAGCCCACCGGTCGTTACATATGATATTTGTGAGACAAAATTATTCTCCCCAAAGATTTCATCGAGCACAGAACGAATCCTGTGAACATTTTCGTCGCCAATTTGTACAAAAATTGATCCACTATCTACTAATAAATCACGTGCTACCGTTAGGCGATCTCGTAAATAAGTCAAATAACTGTGAATGCCATCCCGCCAGGTATCCCGAAATGCTTTGACCTGCTCCGGTTCACGAGTGATATGATCGGCCTTGCCATCCGTCACATCCTGGCTGGTGGTCGACCACTGGAAATTGGAGTTGAATTTAATGCCATAGGGCGGGTCGAAGTAGATCATCTGCACCTGGCCGCGCAGGCCTTCGCGCTCGGCCAGCGAGGCCATCACCTGCAGGCTGTCACCCAAGATCATGCGGTTGCTCCAGTTGGCCTCATGTTGGTAAAACTCGGTCTTGGCGGCTTCACTGGGCAAGCCGTTGAAATCGGCGAACATATCCAACTGCTGCATCTGCCCGGCCTGTTCCATCTCTTCGGTTTGCTTGCGCAAATCGTCGATCAAGACCTTGGGGTGAATCTTCTCCTGGATGTAGAGCGGCGGGGCCTGCACCACCAGGTCTGACCAATCCTGCAAATCCTTGCCGCGCCAGACCAGTTGCGGGTCCAGGTCGGGGTTGCGGCGCTGGTAGGCCACCTGGATGGGATTTTGCTGCTCCTCGCTCAGCACGGATTCGAACTCAGCGGTGGGGATATGCAGGCGCGAGGCTTCATCGTGGGTGATGGTTTCGATGGATTTAGGAGTTTTAGCCATAGGTATTTCCTCAATAAATCTGACAGGTTTCTAAAACCTGTCAGATTTGGCGGTTGCAGTTTCGATCAGCTTGTTGAATTCGGCTTCAATGGCAGCGGCGAATTGGTCTTGCAGGGCATAGACGTCGCGCAATTCGGCAAAAGCCCAGCGGCCGTAGCTGCCCAGGTTATTCACGCCGGGGATCCAGTAGGTGTCCATGGTGGATTTCTTCTCTTTGGCGTCCTCGCCGCGGTAGCCCTTGATCTCGATGATCAGGTTCAGCAAGACTTCACGCCCGTCATCGATCTGGATAATGAAATCAGGAATATATTTGCGGATGGTGGAGCCATACTGGTAGGGCACTTCCAGCCCCAGGCCCTGGTTCTTGACATAGGCGCGCACCCGGGGGTGCGATTCGACCACCCGGCAGAACTCGCCCTCCCAATCGCTATCCAGCACGGCCCTGTTGATATGGCATTTGCGGGAATCGGTTTGCCAGCGACTTTTCTTGCTGGTGTAGAAGTTGACATGCATCGTGGAGCCGGTGGGGTTATAGGGGTCCAGCACGGCCCGGATGGGGTAGCTGCCTTCAAAGTGGCGCGTGATCCCGGCGTGGATTCGGCTGCAAGCCATATCAGCCAGTTCCTGGTACATCAACTGCGCCGGGTAGGTACCGCCTTTGCAAATCAGGTGGTTATCCAACCATTGTTTGGTGATGCGCTTGAGCTGCCCAAACAGGTTATATTCCGGGTCCTGATTGGGATCGCGGTATTTGGTGAATAACAGGCGGGCAGTGATCTCATAAACCAGCGTAGAACGGCGCAAATCGCCAGTATGCACCAGGTTCAGGTCAACGCCTTCACCGATGATACCCGCATTCTGGGTGACGGAGGGGCCAACCAGACCGGGGGTCAGTTCCATGACAGAGTCATCATTGAATTCGGCGCTCAGGCGTTCGTTGGGCAATTCCACGCGATAGCCCTCGACGCGCGGAAAGGTGATTTCCAGGTGGTCGCGCGCCGGACGCACGGCGCGCACGTTGATACTCTCGCGCGGCGGTTGGGGCGAGGCAATCACCGGTTTGGCGGTGAAATCGAAGGGGATACCCAGAATATCAGCATACTCGGTTTCAAATAGCCCTTCCGGGTTCCACTGATCGGCAAGCTCGGGGTTCAACTCGTAAGATTGGCGGCGCAAGGCCCGCCCGACCACCTGTTCACAGAGGAGTTGCGTGCCAAAGGCGCGCACGCCCAAAATATGCGTGACGGTGTTGGCATCCCAGCCCTCGGTGAGCATCGAAACCGAAACCACGCAGCGGATTGATTCGCCCAAACGGCCTGGTTTTCCGACCGTATTCATGACTTCGCGCAGCAATTCCTGGTCACTGATATTCTCTCCCTGACGCAGATCACCGGTGCGCTGCACAATTTCGCGACGGAAACGTTCGATTTCATCCGATGCCATCTTGCGGAAATTCTGATCGAGCGCATCCCCCGATTCCAACTGCTCGCTGTCGATCAGTAACGTGTTGGGGCGTGCCAGGGGATTGCCATATTCATCAAAGTTCTGGAATAAGCCGAGACGGCCTGGTACATAGGAACTGGTGCCATCGTCGTTCTCGCGCTGGAAGCCAGAGATGTAATCGTAAATCAGCTTGGAAATCGAAGTGTTCTGGCACACAATGATAAAACAAGGTGGCGTACTGATCCCGGCCTGTTGCCAGAGATCAAAGGTTTTCTGGTAATGGCCGTAAAGCGCTTCGATAGCAGTTTGCAGTTCCACCGGCAGGCTGAGCGGGTCAAGTTCTTTGGCCTTGCCGCGCCCCTTTTTGGGCATTTTCTTTCCCACGTACTCCCATAACTTGCGAAACTTGGGCATCTCGCCGCCTGGGATGTTATCCGCTACCGGCACACGCGGCAATTTGACGATGCCGCATTCAATGGCATCCATCAGCGAGAAATCACTCACCGTCCAGGGAAAGATTGTGCCCTCGGCATAGCCCGATCCCCGCAAGAAGAAGGGCGTCGCCGAAAGATCAATAACCTGCGCAACATCCAATTTCTGTTTGACAATCTCAAGTCCTGAAATCCAAAGGCGAGCGGCCTCGTTATTCTTGTCAGCTTCCTTGCGGTCGTCCCCTTTGAGTGGGCCTTCCTCTTCTTTTTCAGGCTTTGCCCGGTAGCAGTGATGGGCTTCGTCATTGAGCGATAGGATATTCTTCATGCCCATCAATTCCGGCATCACCCGCTGCAGCATCTGGCCTTCGGTCTCCAGGGTGTTCAACTCTTCGCCGCGTCCCTGTAACAAGGAGCGGCCTCCCTTGGAAAGCGGCATTCGCTCCCGTAATTTGAAGGTATGAAAATTGGTAATCACGATTTTAGCTTTGCCCAGTTCCGGCAGCAGGTCGGTGGGTACCAGTTCGCGGCTGGCGTAATAGCTGTAGGGATCGTTGGGTTGCAATACTTGCAAGCGATCCTTGATCGTAATACCAGGTGTGACTACCAGGAACCCCCGCGTGAAACGTTTGCTGCCAGGATGGCGCACGGCGTTGATGGTCTGCCAGGCGATAATCATGGCCATCACCGTAGTTTTGCCGGAGCCGGTGGCCATCTTCAGAGCGATACGATAAAGCTCTGGATTGGCTTCATCATTGGCGCTTTTAAGTCTCCCAAGCAAATCTTTTTCCCGTTTGCCTAAACTGGGGGCCACTTCTGTGAGCCAGATCAGCGTTTCAACGGCTTCGATCTGGCAGAAGAAGGGCCGCAATCCGCTGAAAGGATGATGCCGCCAATGTTGCAGCAGGCGGGTGGTTTCGGGCGTTACCTTCCAGTTGTTGGGATTGGGGATTATGCGCCATTGATCGACAAGGGTTCTGACCAAGTTGATGTTGCCGGTGGGATCGTACTCCTGTTCCTCGGTAGAAAGCCCCTTGCCTTCGTCCAGAACCATGGCGATTTGTTGGCTGGATTTCTTCTGCTTCTTGGGTTTGGGGATCGGGGTAATGAACTCAGCGCCCCGGCGGTACTCCAGAATCTGCTGGGTGGGTTGGCCGTCAGCGTCCAGTTCCCAATGACGCGAAGGGCGCCCGTAGGGGGAGTTGAGAATGGGTTGGGTGAAGAAACGATCGGTCATGTCAGACGTCCCTTAGTTTAAGAAGCAACTTACAGCCAGGCAGCACGTTTACAAACAGGGTGACAGAATAGACACCCATGGCATCATCGTAAGCGATGAAATCAAAGAGGATTGTACAATCATTCGTTAACCGTGACCGTCACACGCAGGCGATCTGGCAAATCCTTGCCAGTCAATTTGCGCAACGCCCATTGCTGGAGGTAGAGTGTGCCAATGATGGGCGGCCCATCGCCGGTTTCTTCCTGATAGCGGCGGGTGTTCTTGGTGTCTTTCTCATACTTGAAGGTGAGTTCCAGTTTTTCCATTGTTTGTTGCCTCCTGTGTATCATCAACGGGATCCATTCAATAAAAAAGCCGCTCACGGCGAGATTGCGCGAGCGGCCCCAGTTGTGTTACCATCAGGTTGCCACGCACTTTCCCTGCGTGTGCCATCCCTCGCAGGCGGCAACCTGGCGAGGTTTTTTCTTGCTTCAAAAGTATATCATAGGGTTATATCGCTCAATTCGTTCAATTCGTTCGACGATAAATTGTCATTCTTTGAGCAAGATGGAAGGATGATGCCGCGAATATAAGTATGCCCGGCCACGCTTCCCCACCTGTACAATCTCGCCCATTTCCCGCAGGCAGTAAACCATCTTTTGAGCCAGCCCGCGCGGACCGCCCAGGGCTTGTGCCAGATCGAGGGTGGTGAATTCTTCCGGCAACTCCGCTGGCAGCAAGGCGCTCAAATCGGCGGGGTTTTCAAATACGTGCTGCGTCACCACATTTAACAGCCGCCGTTCGACCGTCAGCCAGCCAGCTCTACCCCTGCGTTTTCCCCCCGAATAGCGGCGCAATTCTTCTTCCTGAATCAGCACCACTTCCAGAGAGAAATTGTCTTCCAACAGCAATTGAGGAAAACTCACCAGTTCGCGGAATACCGCTTCTAACCTACCGCGTTTGGGCGACTTGCGCCGCTGGGGTTGAGCGCTGTCTTGCCGGGGCAGCTTGAGAATCCACTTTTCCGCTGCGATGGGGTAAATCAACCGCACCGGGTAGTACGCTACCAGTTCATTCAACTTACGCCTGATGTTGGAGAAGTTGCCAGTCTGGATTTCGATGAGCAGCTCCCCCTGAACCAGGTCAATCACATAGCCATCCACAGGGGCTTCCAGCCGGTCGCCTGGCCGGGCGTACCAGGCTTTGAGCGTGACGTGGAGGGGTTGTTCATTCAATTCACCGATGCGATTCACGCAATCCTACCTTTCCCCCGAACTACGATAACGGTCAGGCATCACGCGCCAGCCCTGTGCTGCCGCCATCCGCCCCAGTTTTACATCCGGGTAGACGGCTACTGCCTGCTCACTGATTTCCAGCATCGGCACATCCGAGAGCGTATCGCCATAAGCGGCGATGATACGCGCATCCGGGTAGAGTGCCCGCACCCTTGCGACCTTGTGCTGATGCGAATTGACCGGCA
>CALCSH010000045.1 GCA_937893815.1 uncultured Anaerolineae bacterium
TCGATCAGCCTGACCGGCCTGGGCGTAGTGGATGGTTTCAGTGGCTCCGTGACGGGTTTCGGCAGCTTCCAAAATATCAACACCCTGGTTGGCAGCAGCGCCAATACGGACAGCCTGAGCGGATTGGCCAGCGGACAGTGGAATTTTGCCCTCACCAATACGTACACCAATAGCGGAAGAACGCTGAGCTTCTCCTCGCTGGAGAATCTCTTCGGCGGCGTAGGTGCGGACAGTTTCATCTTCGCGGATGACACTGCTTATAATGGTCTGTTGGACGGCAAGGGTGGTACAGATACCCTCGACCTGTCCGCCTATACCACAGCACGCAGCGTCATCCTGACCGCCCAAGGCGCAATTGATGGCTTCGCTGGTGCGGTATCCAACACCCAATTTACCAATCTCGACATTTTGATAAGCGGCAGTTCCAGTAGCGACTCCCTCACCGGCATGGACGCCGCGGCCGTATGGCAGGTCAATAAAGGCTTCGCCAATAGCTACAGCAGCGGCGGGCGGGTGTTGAATTTTACGAAGGTTGAGAATCTGGTCGGTAAAGCTCAGGCTGATGTCTTTGCCTTTGCAGATGGTGCCACGCTGGACGGCCAGATTGACGGTGGCGCAGGGATTGACCGCCTCGATTACAGCGCCGCCTCCAGCGGGGCTTACACCACCCCGGTGACGGTTGATCTCTCTACTGGAAAGGCCATGAATATCGGCGCTGGCCTGGCCAATAGAATCTTCAATATCGAAAATATCACCGGCGGCAGTGGCAACGACATTATCACAGGTAACGCCCTGGTGAATGTCTTGATGGGCGCTGAGGGCAACGACATCCTTTCCGGTCTGGCTGGCGATGATATTCTCGTCGGTGGCCCCGGGGCGGACCAATTGTTGGGCGGCGCGGGCAACGACACCTACCTGTTCGAAAATGGCTGGGGTGTGGACATGATTATCGAGTTGGCCAACGGCGGCACGGATACGCTGGACTTCTCGGCTGTCACGGTTGATCTGGGGATCGTCTTGAGCAGCGTGCTGGTCACGGATGGCCTCGGCAACGGCGCTACCCATATTGGTACAGAACTCGAAAACGTAATCGCCGGTTCCGGCAACGACACCTTCACGATCAACGCTACGCAGAAAGTCAATCTGTTTGGCCTGTCTGGAAATGATCGCTTCGTCTTCAACAATAATGCCATCCTGACTGGCGCCCTCAACGGCGGCACGGGCAGCGATACCCTGACCTTCGAGAATTTCACCAGCGGCAAGAATTTCCTACTCGCCGCCACTGGCATTACGGATGGTTTCACAGGATCCGTCTCCAATACCCAATTCACCAATATCGATGTCTTGCTCGGCAGCAGCGCCAATACAGACCGTCTGGCGGGCGCCAATCTACTCAACACCTGGACGATCGGCGGGGCGAATAATCAGATTGCTTCTGGCGGCAAGACGCTAGCCTTCAGCGGTGTGGAGACTCTGGTCGGCGGCACGCTGACTGACACCTTCAAGTTCAACGACGGCGCCATTTTCGCCGGAACCATCGACGGAGCGGCAGGCCTGGATGCGCTGGATTACAGTGTCTACACCTCGGCACGTAATCTCACTCTGACGGGTCTGGGGCTGATCGATAGCTTCAGCGGCAGTGCGGCTAGTATCAGCGGCGGATTCAGCAATATCGACATGCTGATTGGCAGCAGCGCCACTAATGACCGTCTGACGGGTGCTAACCTGCTCAACGCCTGGACAATCGGCGGGGCGAATAACCAGATCGCCTCCGGCGGCAGGACACTGTCCTTCAGCGGCGTGGAGACTCTGGTCGGTGGCATGCTGGTTGATATCTTCAAGTTCAGCAATGGAGCGCTCTTCTCTGGCACGATTGACGGCGCGGCCGGTTTGGATGTGCTCGATTACGCGGCCTACACCAGCGCTCGCACTATCACACTGACCGGCCTGGGCCTGTTCGATGGCTTCAGCGGCACCGAGGCCAGCCTGAGCGGCAGTTTCACCAATCTGGACAAAGTCATCGGTTCGAGCGCCATCGATACGCTGACGGGCGCCAACCTGCCTAACCTTTGGAAATTCTCTGCCACCGGCAGCCAACTCGAATCCGGTGCGCATATTCTGGCTTTCATCGGGTTCGAAAATCTGGTCGGCGGTACGGGCACGGATGCCTTCAACTTCATCGGCGGCGCGGCGCACACCGGGTCGCTCTCCGGCGGCACCGGTCTGGACACATTGAGCTTTGCTGGCTACAGCAGCAGCCGCATCGTCACCCTGACGGCGACAGGTACCATCGACGGTTTTGATGGCGCGGTGGCCAATATCAGCAATGGATTCAAGAATATCGATAATCTGGTGGGTTCCCCAGCTCTGACCGACCGGCTGATTGGCCTGGACACCAATGCCACCTGGAACCTCGATGCCGTAGCCGAGAACCAATATATCGTCAATCCGAGCCTCGGTTTCCAGGGCATCGAAATTTTGCAGGGCGGCAGCGCCGATGATACCTTCCGGATCAGCGGAACCCATGCCAATATCACCCTGCGTGGCGAAGCCGGTAATGACCAGTTTGTCTTTGCGGATGGTGCTAAACTGAGCGGAGCCGCCCCGGCGGTTGACGGCGGTCTGGGCACGGACACCTTCGATTACAGCGCCGTTTTCAGCGTGGTGGTGGCTGTGGATACCGCCAGCGGCCGGGCGATGAATATCAATTCGAATGCCGCGGGCGGGTTCGTAAAGATCGAAAATATCATCGGCGGCAGCAACAATATCATCTACGGCGATGCCGGTGACAATATCCTGCGCGGCGGCTCAGGCACTGACATCCTTGTTGGGCGCGGCGGGAATGATACCTATATCTTCGAACCCGGCTGGGGCACAGATACGGTCATTGAGAACGCCGGGGAAGGTAACGACACGCTTGACTTCTCGTTGATCGGGGCAAAACTGACCCTCACCTTTAATGGTGCAACCATCACCGTCAGCGATGGCCTGAACACGGCCACCCACATCGGCTCAGGCGGCTTTGCCAACATCGAAGCGATCATCGGCGGGGCGGGGGATGATACCTTTGCCTTTGCCAATATGGCTATCTTCAACGGCACAATCACGGGCGGGCCGGGCAGCGATACCCTCAATTACGCCGCATATCTGACCCCGGTCAGCGTGGATCTCTCCAGCCGTTCGGCGATGAATATGAGTTCCGGCGCAGCAGGCCGCTACAGCAGTATCGAAAATATCACCGGTGGCCGCGTGAATGACATCCTGACCGGCGGCGCTGGCGCTAATATTCTCGACGGTGGGCCTGGGAACGATACCCTTTCCGGCGGAGCGGGTGACGATACCTATAAGTTCTGGGCCGGGTGGGGCCTGGATACGGTCATCGAGAGCGCAGCCGGTGGCACGGATACCTTTGACTTCAGCGCCTTGACCACAGACCTGTTCTTCACTTTGGGTAGCGTGATTGTCACCGATGGGCTTGGCAACATGGCAACGCATAGCGGTCAGGATATCGAGCGATTGCTGGGCGGTTCTCGGAACGACACCTTCACCTTCAGCGCCAATGGCGTCGCTCTGGCGGGCGACCTGGGTACCATCGACGGCGGCGGTGGCGTCAACACGCTGAATTACGCCGCCTATAGCGATGCTGTCACCGTCAACCTGACCACTGGCGCAGCCAGCGGCACCAGTGGTGTCCGCAATATTCAAAACGTGATCGGCGGCAGTGGCGCCGACACTTTCACCGGCGACACCCAGAATAATATCTTCACCGGCAACCTGGGCGATGATACCTACATTTTCCTGGCTAATTGGGGCGTGGATTCGCTGGTAGAGAGTGCGGGCGGCGGCAGCGATACGCTGAACTTCTCGGCGCTGGCCATCCCTCTGACGGTTACTCTGGCGGCGAATACCAGTATTACCGATGGCGTCAATACTGCCAGCCATAGCGGCAATTCTATTGAGACGATCTTTGGCGGCAGCAGCGCCGACAGCTTCACCTTCAGCGGCGAGCGGGTAGCTTCGCTCGTGGGTGGTTCTGGTAACGACCAGTTTTCTTTTGCCAACAACGCCACCTTGAACGGTCTGATCGATGGCGGAGCGGGCAGCGACACGCTCACTTTTGCCAGCTACACCAGCAGCCGCAATATTACTTTGAGCGGTGTAGGCACAGCCAACGGTTTCGCCGGGGCCATCTCCACTACCCAATTCACCAATATCAACACCCTGATAGGAAGCTCCGCCAGCGATACCCTCAGCGGCGCCAACCTCGCCCTGACCTGGACAATCGATGGCGCCAGCAAACAGGTTTCTGATGGGCTCAAGACCCTGACCTTCTCGGCCTTTGAGACTGTCAGCGGTGGTAGTGCCAAAGATATTTTCAATCTCAGCAATACCTCGACCATTCATCTGAACAGCGGCGCAGGGGATGACGATTTCGTCTTCGCCAATAATGCCGTCTTGATTGGCGTCATCGACGGCCAGTCCGGTGTGGATACGATCAGCTTCGCCAGCTACAGCAGTGGGCGCAGTGTAACGCTGACCGGCATCGGCGCTACGGACGGTTTTAGCGGCACAGTGCCCAATACGACATTCACCAATATCAACTCGCTCGTCGGTAGTGTTGCAACCAATGACACCCTCAGCGGCATGAATGCTGTGGCCACCTGGAACCTGAATACCAGCGGGAATCATAGCTACTCAGTCAATCCGACCCTGGCCTTCAGCGGTTTCGAGTTACTGGTTGGCAATAGCAGCGCTGACACCTTCTTCATTGCCGATGGCGCTTCCTTGAATGGCTCGCTGGACGGACGCGGCGGCAGCGATACCCTCAGTTACGCAGGCAGCAGTGCCCGCACAGTCAGCCTCAGCGGAACGGGCAGCCTGGATGGGTTTGCCGGTACGGCTTCGGGTCTGGTCGCGGGCTTCACCAATATCGATGCCCTCGTTGGCGGCAATGGCAGTGATACGCTCAATGGATTGAACGCCGCTGCTACCTGGGCTGTCACCGGCGTCGATACAGGCCTGTATACCCGCGGCAACAGCCTGGCCTTCAAGGCTTTCGAGAACCTGATTGGCGGCAACGCCGCCGACACGCTCTCCTTTGCGGCGCTCGGCACGGCAGGCGATATCACCCTCAACGCCGTCGGTGCTGTTGATGGCTTCAACGTGACTGAGGCCAATTTTGCCTGGGGCACACCTGTGGTGATCGGCATCTTCAAGAATATCAACATCCTGGTGGGCAGCGCAGCAAATAATGACATCCTGCACAGCCTGAATACTGTCAACGCCTGGCAAATCAACGGGGTGGCAGGCAATACCTACATCAGCACTAACGTACTGACCTTCTCGGCAGTCGAAGCCCTCCTGGGTAGTTCGTTTGCCGATACCTTCACGGTCGCCAATGGCGCCACCTTCCCAGGCAGCCTTGACGGGCGCGGCGGCAGCGACACGCTGACCTTCGCCGCCTTCAACAGCGCACGTGCGGTTATTTTGAGCGGCGCCGGGTCGATTGACGGCCTGAACGGTTCAGAAACCAATCTGACACCCGCCAGCGGCGACGGCTTCTTCAACATCGATATTCTGATCGGCAGCGCCTCCAACACTGATAGCCTGACCGGCGCCAACCAGACTGCCGACTGGGAGATTGACGGCAGCAACCGCTACCTGATTGCTACCACGCTGAACTTCACCAGCTTCGAAACCCTAATCGGCGGCAGCGGGCGCGACACCTTTACCCTCACCGGTACACAGAATTACGCCATCCAGGGCGGGGCGGGCGACGATACCCTCAAATTCAACAGCGGCGCCATTTTCGCCGGAACATTCGACGGGCAGATTGGCTCTGATACGCTCGACTACAGCGCCTTCGGTGTTGCCGCACCCGTCACCGTTAATTTGAGCACCGCTTCAATTCAGAATGTGACCGGCAGTATCAGCAGTGTCGAGAATGTCATCGGCGGCAGCGGAAATGACAACCTGACCGGCGACGGCACTAACAACATGCTCGACGGTGGGCCGGGTAATGACAACCTCTACGGCTTGGGCGGGGATGATACCTACCGCTTCCGCGATGGCTGGGGTGTGGACACTGTATACGAGAATGCTGGGCAAGGCGCGGACACGATGGATTTCAGTGCGGTGAGCTTCAACCTGACCGTGATCATCAACGCTTCCATCACCGTCAGCGGTTCTGGCAATGCTGCCTCGCACAGCGCCAATAATGTCGAAACTGTCATCGGCGGCGCGGGTGTCGATATCTTTACGATCACAGGCGCCCGCCCGATTTCGCTCAAAGGCAGCGCCGGGAATGACACCTTCATCTTTAACGACACGGCCACTCTGACCAATGGCAGCGTCATCGATGGCGGCAGCGGCACGGACAGCTTGATCTATACCACCTACACCGATTCTCGCAACTGGATACTGACCGGTCTGGGCACGTTGGACGGCTTCAAGGGCACCGAAGCCAGCATCGCCGGTGGTTTTGACAATATCAACGCTATTCACGCCAAGGCTCGCCTGGTCAACGCCAATGGCGCCGACTCGCTCACCGGCCTGGATGCGGATGCGGTATGGAATATCAACCTCAGCAGCCTGCGCTACACGAGCACCAACCAGCTTGACTTCACCAATATCGAGAACCTGGTCGGTGGCAGCGGGGCGGATACCTTTATCTTTGCCAATAATGCCCAGCTTCCAGGCGTCTTCAATAGCATCGCAGGCAAAGCCGGCAGCGATACGCTCGATTACAGCGCTTACACCACACTGGTTGAAGTCTATCTCAATGGCGGCATCGCAACCGGTACGACCGGCGGCGTCAGCAGTATTGAAAATATCATCGGCAGCCTGACGGCGGGCAATATCCTGCACGGTGACAGCAGCGACAATATCTTCATCAGCGGCCGCGGGGATGATACCCTGGTCGGCTATGGCGGTGACGATACCTATATCTTCGATGCCGACAGCCCGCTCGGGACTGACATCGTTGATGAACAGAGCGGTGGCGGCGGTGGCACGGATACCTTGATCTTTTCCAGCACGACCACCTTGGGCATTTTTATCGATCTCACCATTAGCAGCGCCCAGGTCGTCAATACCAATTTGACCCTCACCTTGCTGGGCACGCTCGAAAACGTCATCGGCACCATCCTGAATGACACCATTACCGGCAACAGCAGCGCTAACCGCATTGAGGCTGGCGCCGGGGACGATACCTTGAACGGCGGCGGTGGCAATGATACTTATATCTTCGCCGATGGTTGGGGCCACGACACGCTCGACGACAGCAGCGGTTTGGATGTGCTCGACTTCGCCGCCGTGACCTCAAATCTGGTCTTCACCCTCGGCAGCCTGTATGTCGCGGATGCGTTTGGGAACACCGTCAGCCACTCGGGCAGCAGTTTCTTCGATACCTTGATTGGCGGCAGCGGTGACGATACCTTCCAAATTGGTGATGGCATCAGCATTGCCGGAACGATTGACGCCCGCGCCGGTGCCAACACATTGAGCTTCGCCGGATACACCAGTCCGCGCAGCGTTTCGCTGACCGGTCTGGGCAGCCTGGCCGGTTTCGATGGCGTCGAGAGCAGCATCCCCTTCGGGTTCAAGAATATCTCCACCCTGGCTGGCAGCACCGGCAGCAGCGCCGATACACTCACCGGATTGAACGCGGCCAGCGCCTGGAATCTGGATACCTTGACGGGTAACACCTACACGGCTTCGGGTCGCACTTTGACCTTCTCAGCCTTCGAATCCCTGGTGGGCGGCAGCATGGCCGACACCTTCACCCTGAGCGGCAATCAGGTTCATGTTATTCGTTCTGGCGCTGGCGATGACACGCTGCGCTTCAATGGCGGCGCCACGTTGAGCGGCAGCTTCGACGGCGGCAGCGGCCGTGACACTATCGACTTCAGTGCGTACACCGTTGGCCGGACAGCCACACTCTCCGCTCAAAGCCGCGCAGGGGGGGTTGCTGGCACCATAAGCGGAATCAGCGCCGGGTTCATCAATGTCAATCGCCTGCTGGGCAGCGCCACGGCTACCGACGACCTGCTCATCGGGCAGAACAGTGATAGCTTCTGGGATATCGACACCCTGACGGGAAACCAATACAGTGCGATAGCCGCCCTCAACCTGACCGGCTCCGAACCCGATTACGCCGTCAAGAAGGCCGCCATCCAGGATCGCACGATCTTGCTCAACAACGGCAACCCCGTCACGCTTGGCTTCTCAGGCTTCGAGACCCTGCAGGGCGGCAGCCAGACGGATATCTTCGAGTTCACCGGCGCCCAAAGTTACAACGTGCGCGGTGGCAGCGGTGTGGATGTCTTCCTCTTCAATCCGGGCGCCTCGTTGACCGGCACGCTGGATGGTCAGGCCGGGCACGATCTACTGGATTACAACGCCGGGTCTGATGGGCCGACGACTTCGGCGACGGACTTCACCCTGACAGGT